>NZ_NNRN01000033.1:0-1162 GCF_002252535.1 Brucella lupini | reverse complement strand
GAACGTACGAAGCCCCACGTTAACATCGGCACGATTGGTCACGTTGACCATGGCAAGACGTCGCTGACTGCAGCGATCACGAAGTTTTTCGGCGAGTTCAAGGCGTATGACCAGATCGACGCCGCTCCTGAAGAGCGCGCCCGCGGCATCACGATCTCGACGGCACACGTCGAGTACGAAACGCCGAACCGTCACTATGCACACGTCGACTGCCCAGGTCACGCTGACTATGTGAAGAACATGATCACCGGTGCTGCCCAGATGGACGGCGCAATTCTGGTTGTTTCGGCCGCTGACGGCCCGATGCCGCAGACCCGTGAGCACATCCTGCTCGCTCGTCAGGTTGGCGTTCCGGCAATCGTCGTGTTCCTGAACAAGTGCGACCAGGTTGACGATGCAGAACTGCTCGAACTGGTTGAACTGGAAGTACGCGAACTTCTGTCGAAGTACGACTTCCCGGGCGACGAAGTTCCGATCATCAAGGGCTCGGCTCTTGCTGCTCTGGAAGATTCTTCGAAGGAACTGGGCGAAGACGCCGTTCGTTCGCTGATGGCTGCTGTTGACGACTACATTCCGACCCCGGAACGTCCGATCGACCAGCCGTTCCTGATGCCGATCGAAGACGTGTTCTCGATCTCGGGCCGTGGTACGGTTGTGACGGGTCGCGTTGAGCGCGGTATCGTCAAGGTTGGTGAAGAAGTTGAAATCGTCGGCATCAAGGCGACGGCGAAGACGACGGTTACCGGCGTTGAAATGTTCCGCAAGCTGCTCGACCAGGGCCAGGCTGGCGACAACATCGGCGCTCTGATCCGCGGCGTTGGCCGTGAAGACGTTGAACGCGGCCAGGTTCTCTGCAAGCCGGGTTCTGTGAAGCCGCACACCAAGTTCAAGGCAGAAGCCTACATTCTGACCAAGGACGAAGGTGGCCGTCATACGCCGTTCTTCACGAACTACCGTCCGCAGTTCTACTTCCGCACGACGGACGTGACCGGTGTTGTCACGCTGCCGGAAGGCACGGAAATGGTTATGCCTGGCGACAACGTCGCTATGGACGTCACCCTGATCGTGCCGATCGCCATGGAAGAGAAGCTCCGCTTCGCTATCCGTGAAGGCGGCCGCACCGTCGGTGCAGGCATCGTCTCCTCGATCATCGAGTAATGAA
>NZ_NNRN01000032.1:0-16945 GCF_002252535.1 Brucella lupini | reverse complement strand
CCGTCGGTGCAGGCATCGTCTCCTCGATCATCGAGTAATGAATTTGACTGGCGGTTACGCCGCCAGTCTGGCATTCTGCCGATCAGGCAACACAATGCCGCATAGGGGTATAGCTCAGTTGGTAGAGCGACGGTCTCCAAAACCGTAGGTCGCGGGTTCGAGCCCTGCTGCCCCTGCCATTTTATAACGGGTGCTCATGGCTTGACTATGGGCGCCCGTTTTCTATATTATAAGTTAGGCGGCAATCTTTGCCGCCTTACCTTTTCGACGGTGGCGCAGGCTTCGGCAAGGCGACGTCGTTGAAAATGATAATTCCCTGCGGGATTTGTTGGCCGGGTAGGGAAGGATCGCCGCCGCACGATTGGATGGTGCGCCGAGTGATATTCGCAAGGATCGGATTTCCGATAAGCCTGTATGGTATTCTTTTAACCTTTGGGCTTGTTTTTTTCGGGAATCGATTCTATGTAGCGTCAACAGACACGCGGCGCGTGGGGCTGAATTTTCAGCTTTGCGTGCCGTATACGCGTGACTTCAGGCTTCTGATTCGTTTCGACGGGTTGGGGTTTGGGGGTAGCGCCGGATCAATGACAGAGCGGCAGATGGCATCCAAAACGAATCCGATCACCTTTTTTCAGCAGGTTCGCGCCGAAACGGCGAAGGTGACCTGGCCTACACGGCGTGAAACGGTCATCTCCACCATTATGGTGGTGATTATGGCGTTTCTGGCTGCCGCGTTCTTTTTTCTTGCCGACCAGCTTATGGCCTATGGCGTAGAATTTATTCTCGGCCTTGGTCGATAAGTTAGGATTGGGGAGTTTTTAGATGACGGCGCGCTGGTACATCGTTCACGCCTATTCCAATTTCGAAAAGAAGGTCGCCGAGGATATCGAAGCCAAGGCGAAGCAGAAGGGTCTGTCCGAGCTGATCGAGCAGATCGTTGTGCCGACCGAGAAGATCGTTGAAGTGCGCCGCGGCCGCAAGGTTGACGCAGAGCGCAAGTTCTTCCCGGGTTACGTGCTGGTTCGTGCAACCCTCACGGATGCCGTCTTCTCGCTTATCAAGAATACCCCGAAAGTCACTGGTTTCCTTGGCGATTCCAAGCCTGTTCCGGTTTCCCAGAAGGAAGTCGACCAGATTCTGAACCAGGTTCAGGATGGCGTCGAGCGTCCAAAGACTTCGGTATCCTTCGAGATTGGCGAAAACGTTCGCGTTTCCGATGGTCCGTTCGCTTCGTTCAACGGCATCGTTCAGGAAGTCGACGAAGAACGTGCGCGTCTCAAGGTTGAGGTTTCCATCTTCGGGCGCGCAACGCCTGTGGATCTGGAATACGGTCAGGTCGACAAGCTCTGATCGTTTTGCCCGCAAGGGCATTCACCCTGACCGAATTTCGGGCGGGGTGAAATGGTGGAAGGGAAGGCGGCTTAGCCGGTCGTCGAGCTCCGAACCACCGAACTGCCCGCCAGTTCAGCTGGCGTCAGTCGAGAGCCGGAATTTCCGGCATTAATCGAGAAAGCCGGATTTTCCGGCAAATTAAAAAGGCAGAAAGCAATGGCTAAGAAAATTGCAGGCCAGCTTAAGCTCCAGGTAGCGGCAGGTGCGGCCAATCCGTCGCCCCCGATCGGTCCGGCCCTGGGTCAGCGCGGCATCAACATCATGGAATTCTGCAAGGCGTTCAACGCTGCCTCGCAGGAAATGGAAAAGGGTTCGCCGATTCCAGTCGTGATCACCTATTATCAGGACAAGTCTTTCACTTTTGTGATGAAGACCCCTCCGGTGACCTACTTCCTCAAGAAGGCCGCTAACCTCAAGTCCGGTTCGAAGACCCCGGGCAAGGCGAGCGCCGGCACGATCTCCCGCGACAAGGTTCGCACGATCGCTGAAGCGAAGATGAAGGATCTGAACGCCGCTGATATTGAAGCAGCGATGCGCATGATCGAAGGTTCTGCCCGTTCGATGGGCCTGGAAGTGGTGGGCTGAGACGATGGCGAAGATTTCCAAGCGCATTAACAAGATCCGTGAAGGCGTCGATCGCAACAAGCTGTACGATCTGTCGGCTGCTATCGGCCTCGTCAAGGAACGTGCTGTCGCCAAGTTCGATGAAACCATCGAAATCGCGATGAACCTCGGCGTCGATCCGCGCCACGCTGACCAGATGGTTCGCGGCGTTGTCA
This sequence comes from Brucella lupini, assembly GCF_002252535.1. NCBI lineage: Bacteria > Pseudomonadati > Pseudomonadota > Alphaproteobacteria > Hyphomicrobiales > Brucellaceae > Brucella > Brucella lupini. The sequence goes on along the minus strand of NZ_NNRN01000032.1, from coordinate 14,774 downwards.
ACCTGCCGAATGGCACGGGCCGTACGGTTCGCGTTGCTGTTTTCGCTCGCGGCGACAAGGCTGAAGAAGCCAAGAAGGCTGGCGCCGACATCGTCGGTGCGGAAGAACTGTTCGAAATCGTCAATGGCGGCAAGATCGACTTCGATCGCTGCATTGCAACCCCGGACATGATGCCGCTCGTTGGCCGTCTTGGTAAGGTTCTCGGCCCGCGTGGCATGATGCCGAACCCGAAGGTTGGCACCGTCACCACCGACGTTGCAGCCGCTGTTGCTGCTTCCAAGGGCGGTGCAGTCGAATTCCGCGTCGAGAAGGCTGGTATCATCCATGCCGGTATCGGCAAGGTTTCCTTCGACAATGCCAAGCTCGAAGAAAACATCAAGGCTTTCGCTGACGCCGTCATCAAGGCAAAGCCGTCGGCTGCCAAGGGTGAATACGTCAAGCGCGTATCGCTTTCCTCGACCATGGGCGTTGGCGTCAAGGTCGATCCGGCAACCGTCAAGGTCGTCGCCTAAGTTTTCATGGGCTCCGGTTCGCCGGAGTCCAAGCCTTTCCGGTTGGGGAGGCGTGGCTGCCAGCCAGTCCTGTAAAGCAGGGCGAAAGGCAAAAATTCCGGATCGCAAGATCCGGATAGCCGGACGAAAGTCCGGTTATCCTGTCCGAGATTGCAGGCGGATCATCATCTTCGGATGATTGTCCTTAAACATGTGGCCTGCATGAGACGTGGAATAACCCTGTTTCGCGTGAATACGCATGCAAGGTTTGAACCGTAGTTGCCTTTGAGTGACGCCTGGCTTCCAGGATAGCTGAAGGGGACAGGATCCTCGAACGTCGGGCTGACTGTGAAGTTCGTCCGGCAAAGGCAACCGGCAGGGCCATGTGGTCCTGCCTACTGGAGAGAGACAGTGGATAGAGCGGAAAAACGCGAATTTGTCTCGTGGCTGAACGGCGCTTTTAAAGAGTCCGGTTCGGTCGTCGTGGCCCACTATACCGGTCTCACCGTTGCGCAGATGAGCGATCTTCGCTCGAAGATGCGTGATGCAGGTGGGTCCGTTAAAGTCGCGAAAAACCGCCTTGCCAAGATCGCTCTTCAGGGCACGGAATCGGAAGGCATTTCTGATCTGTTTACAGGTCAGACGGTTGTTGCTTATGCAAACGACCCGATTGCTGCTCCGAAAGTAGCCGTCGAATTCGCCAAGGCTAACGACAAGCTCGTTATCCTCGGTGGTGCAATGGGTGCAACGACGCTTAACGCCGATGGCGTCAAGTCGCTTGCTTCGCTCCCATCGCTCGACGAACTGCGCGCAAAGCTGGTTGGAATGATCCAGACCCCGGCTCAGCGTCTCGCAGTACTTACCAGCGCACCAGCGGGCCAGATCGCTCGCGTTATTGGCGCGCACGCCCGGAAGAACGAGGCGGCGTAAGGCCGTTTTTCGCTGTCAATTGTTCAAACCTTGAAACTAAGGAAATACCAAAATGGCTGATCTCGCAAAGATCGTTGACGACCTGTCGGCACTGACCGTTCTCGAAGCTGCAGAGCTTTCGAAGCTTCTCGAAGAGAAGTGGGGCGTTTCGGCTGCTGCTCCTGTTGCAGTTGCTGCTGCTGGTGGCGCTGCTCCGGCTGCTGCTGCTGAAGAAAAGACCGAATTCGACGTCGTTCTCGCTGACGGCGGCGCTAACAAGATCAACGTGATCAAGGAAGTGCGCGCAATCACCGGTCTCGGCCTCAAGGAAGCCAAGGACCTGGTCGAAGGCGCTCCGAAGGCTGTCAAGGAAGGCGCTTCGAAGGACGAAGCTGAGAAGATCAAGGCACAGCTCGAAGCTGCTGGCGCCAAGGTCGAACTCAAGTAAGTTCGGACTATTCTGGCGGATGGTTTTCCATCCGCCAGTTCCCGCCGGACTTTCCTGGTGGGTCGGATAACTGGAACCCTTTTCCTGAGTGCCGGAACGGCTTTCAGGAAACGGGTTTTAGCCCGTTAAGAGCGCCGCGTGCCGGTAACGATGCGGAAGGCAGCTCTGGAAAGTTTGCACATGATCCTTTTCGATCCATCCGATCTGAAGGGGCCGATCTGAAGGATCATGTGCTCGAAGGACCGCCGAAGGGCGGCGCATGATAAAGGCCGCAAGGCGTGAGCAAGCCGCAAGGCTATAGAACGAGGAGCGACGATGGCTCAGACCCATTCATTCAATGGTCGCAAGCGCGTACGCAAATTTTTCGGCAAGATCCCAGAGGTCGCCGAGATGCCGAACCTTATCGAGGTTCAGAAGGCATCTTACGACCAGTTCCTTATGGTTGAAGAACCATCCGGTGGGCGTTCTGACGAGGGTTTGCAGGCGGTTTTCAAGTCTGTTTTCCCAATTCAGGATTTCTCCGGCGCTTCAATGCTCGAATTCGTTCGCTACGAGTTCGACGCACCAAAATTCGACGTTGACGAATGCCGTCAGCGCGATCTGACGTATTCGGCGCCACTCAAGGTGACGCTGCGTCTTATCGTGTTCGATATTGACGAAGATACCGGCGCGAAGTCGATCAAGGACATCAAGGAGCAGGATGTCTACATGGGCGATATGCCGCTCATGACCGACAACGGCACCTTCATCGTCAATGGCACCGAGCGCGTGATCGTTTCGCAGATGCACCGTTCGCCGGGCGTCTTCTTCGACCACGACAAGGGCAAGACCCATTCTTCGGGCAAGCTCCTGTTCGCCGCGCGCGTCATCCCTTACCGCGGTTCCTGGCTCGATATCGAGTTCGATTCCAAGGACATCGTCTACGCACGTATCGACCGCCGCCGGAAGCTGCCGGCCACCACGCTGCTGATGGCTCTCGGCATGGACGGCGAAGACATTCTGTCGACGTTCTACAAGACTGTCACCTATACGCGTGACGGCGACAACTGGCGCATTCCGTATTCGGCTGACCGCTTCAAGGGCATGAAGATCATCTCCGATCTCATCGATGCGGACACCGGTGAAGTCGTTCTTGAAGCTGGCAAGAAGCTGACCGCCCGTTCGGCCAAGCAGCTTGCTGAAAAGGGCCTCAAGGCCATCAAGGCGACGGAAGACGATCTGTTCGGTTCGTATCTTGCGGAAGATGTCGTCAATTACGCAACCGGCGAGATTTATCTCGAAGCTGGTGACGAAATCGACGAGAAGGTCCTCAAGACTCTGATCGACACCGGCGAGACGGAAATCAACGTCCTCGACATCGATCATATCAACATCGGTGGCTACATCCGCAACACGCTGGCTGTCGACAAGAACGAAAGCCGTCAGGAAGCCCTGTTCGACATCTATCGCGTCATGCGTCCGGGCGAACCGCCTACGATGGATTCCGCCGAAGCGATGTTCAACTCGCTGTTCTTCGACGCTGAGCGCTACGACCTTTCGGCTGTCGGTCGCGTCAAGATGAACATGCGTCTGGATCTCGACGCGGAAGACACCGTGCGCGTTCTGCGCAAGGAAGACATCCTGGCCGTGGTCAAGATGCTGGTGGAACTGCGCGACGGTCGCGGCGAAATCGACGACATCGACAATCTCGGCAACCGCCGTGTGCGTTCGGTCGGCGAACTGATGGAAAATCAGTATCGCGTCGGTCTGCTCCGTATGGAGCGCGCGATCAAGGAACGTATGTCCTCGATCGAAATCGACACGGTCATGCCGCAGGATCTGATCAACGCGAAGCCGGCTGCTGCAGCCGTGCGCGAGTTCTTCGGTTCCTCGCAGCTGTCGCAGTTCATGGATCAGACCAACCCGCTTTCGGAAATCACCCACAAGCGCCGTCTCTCGGCTCTTGGACCGGGCGGTCTGACCCGCGAGCGCGCTGGCTTCGAAGTCCGCGACGTGCATCCGACCCACTATGGCCGTATCTGCCCGATTGAAACGCCGGAAGGTCCGAATATCGGTCTGATCAACTCGCTTGCAACTTTTGCCCGCGTCAACAAGTACGGCTTCATCGAAAGCCCGTACCGCAAGGTTGTCGACGGCAAGGTAACGAACGACGTTGTTTATCTGTCGGCGATGGAAGAAGCCAAGCACTCGGTTGCGCAGGCTAACGTCGAGCTGGACGAGCGGGGCGGTTTCGTTGACGAATTCGTCATCTGCCGTCATGCAGGCGAAGTGATGATGGCTCCGCGTGAAAACGTGGATCTGATGGACGTGTCGCCGAAGCAGCTCGTTTCGGTTGCTGCGGCTCTCATCCCGTTCCTTGAAAACGACGACGCCAACCGCGCTCTCATGGGCTCGAACATGCAGCGTCAGGCTGTGCCGCTCGTTCGCGCTGAAGCGCCGTTCGTCGGTACGGGCATGGAAGCTGTCGTTGCGCGTGACTCCGGTGCCGCTATTGCAGCACGCCGTGGCGGTGTGGTCGATCAGGTTGACGCAACGCGTATCGTTATCCGTGCGACTGAAGATCTCGATCCGTCCAAGTCGGGCGTCGATATCTATCGCCTGATGAAGTTCCAGCGTTCGAACCAGAACACCTGCATCAATCAGCGTCCGCTCGTACGCGTTGGCGATCCCATCCAGAAGGGTGACATCATCGCTGACGGTCCGTCGACGGATCTGGGCGATCTGGCTCTCGGCCGTAACGTGCTCGTCGCGTTCATGCCGTGGAACGGCTACAACTACGAAGATTCGATCCTTCTTTCCGAGAAGATCGTTTCGGACGACGTGTTCACTTCGATCCATATCGAGGAATTCGAAGTAGCTGCCCGCGACACCAAGCTTGGACCTGAGGAAATCACTCGCGACATTCCGAACGTTTCGGAAGAAGCGCTGAAGAATCTCGACGAAGCCGGTATCGTGTACATCGGTGCCGAAGTGCATCCTGGCGACATTCTTGTCGGCAAGATCACGCCGAAGGGTGAAAGCCCGATGACGCCGGAAGAGAAGCTCCTACGCGCCATCTTCGGTGAAAAGGCATCGGACGTCCGTGACACCTCCATGCGTATGCCGCCCGGAACCTACGGTACGGTTGTGGAAGTTCGCGTTTTCAATCGCCACGGCGTTGAAAAGGACGAACGCGCCATGGCTATCGAACGCGAGGAAATCGAGCGTCTCGCCAAGGACCGTGACGACGAACAGGCTATCCTGGATCGCAACGTCTATGGCCGTCTTGCCGACATGATCGATGGCAAGGTCGCTGCAGCGGGTCCGAAGGGCTTCAAGAAGGGCTCGACGATCACCCGTGAACTGATGACCGAATATCCGCGGTCGCAGTGGTGGCAGTTTGCTGTCGACGACGAGAAGCTCCAGGGCGAACTCGAAGCTCTGCGTGGCCAGTATGACGAATCCAAGAAGCTGCTCGAAGCACGCTTCATGGACAAGGTCGAGAAGGTACAGCGCGGCGACGAGATGCCTCCAGGCGTCATGAAGATGGTTAAGGTCTTTGTCGCTGTGAAGCGCAAGATCCAGCCAGGCGACAAGATGGCTGGCCGTCACGGCAACAAGGGTGTGGTTTCCCGCATTCTGCCAGTCGAGGACATGCCGTTCCTCGAAGACGGTACGCATGCCGACATCGTGTTGAACCCGCTTGGCGTTCCGAGCCGTATGAATGTGGGCCAGATTCTGGAAACCCACCTCGGCTGGGCATGCGCTGGCATGGGCAAGAAGATCGGTGAGCTCATCGACGTTTATCGCAAGACGGCCAATATTGAGCCGCTGCGCGATACACTGGAGCACATCTATCCGGACAACGACCGCAACGAACCGGTCCGGTCTTATGACGACGATTCCGTCCTCATGCTGGCCAACCAGGTGAAGCGCGGCGTGTCGATCGCAACGCCGGTCTTCGACGGTGCGGTGGAAGCCGACATCAACGCGATGCTGACGGATGCGGGTCTTGCAACGTCTGGTCAGTCGACGCTTTACGATGGCCGTACGGGTGAGCCGTTCGACCGTCAGGTGACCATGGGCTACATCTATATGTTGAAGCTCCACCACCTGGTCGACGACAAGATCCACGCTCGTTCGATCGGACCTTACTCGCTCGTTACGCAGCAGCCTCTGGGCGGCAAGGCCCAGTTCGGTGGCCAGCGCTTCGGCGAAATGGAGGTCTGGGCTCTGGAAGCATACGGTGCGGCTTACACGCTGCAGGAAATGCTGACCGTCAAGTCGGACGACGTGGCAGGCCGTACCAAGGTCTACGAAGCGATCGTGCGCGGCGACGATACGTTCGAAGCAGGCATTCCGGAGAGCTTCAACGTTCTCGTAAAGGAAATGCGTTCGCTCGGTCTCAATGTCGAGCTGGACGATACACGCGACGAACAGCAGCAGGCCCTGCCTGACGCAGCGGAATAAAGCTCAAGGGCGCGCCACGGTATTGCCGCGGCGCGCCCGTATAATCGTTTCCAGAATATGCGGAACACGGTTCCGCACCGGAAACGAAACTACGGCAAGCCAGTTCATAACTGCGTAGTACCGCGATTTCTTTTCAGGATGGCAAGGATTTTCAGCTTGTCATCGACGACACAGGGCGACGGATCGCCCTCAAGGAGAACGGCATGAACCAAGAGGTCATGAATCTTTTCAATCCTCAGGCTCCGGCACAGACGTTCGATTCCATCAGAATCTCGATTGCCAGCCCTGAGAAGATTCTGTCCTGGTCATACGGCGAGATCAAGAAGCCGGAGACGATCAACTACCGCACGTTCAAGCCTGAACGCGATGGTCTCTTCTGCGCGCGCATCTTTGGCCCGATCAAGGACTATGAATGCTTGTGCGGCAAGTACAAGCGTATGAAATACAAGGGCATCATCTGCGAAAAGTGCGGCGTGGAAGTCACGCTCTCGCGCGTTCGTCGCGAGCGCATGGGCCACATCGAACTCGCAGCCCCGGTTGCCCACATCTGGTTCCTGAAGTCGCTGCCGAGCCGTATCGGCACGCTCCTGGACATGACGCTCAAGGATATCGAGCGCGTCCTGTACTTCGAGAACTACATTGTTACCGAACCGGGCCTGACCTCGCTGAAGGAGCATCAGCTTCTTTCGGAAGAGGAATACATGATCGCCGTCGATGAATTCGGCGAAGATCAGTTCACGGCTCTCATTGGTGCTGAAGCTATCTACGAGCTTCTGGCTTCGATGGAACTCGAAAAGATTGCCGCCGATCTGCGCGTCGATCTGGCCGAGACCACCTCGGACCTGAAGCAGAAGAAGCTGATGAAGCGTCTGAAGATCGTCGAAAACTTCCTGGAGTCGGGAAACCGCCCGGAATGGATGATCATGAAGATCGTTCCGGTTATTCCGCCGGATCTGCGTCCGCTCGTGCCGCTGGATGGCGGTCGTTTCGCGACGTCGGATCTGAACGATCTCTATCGCCGCGTCATCAACCGTAACAACCGTCTGAAGCGCCTGATCGAACTGCGCGCACCGGGCATCATCATCCGTAACGAAAAGCGCATGCTGCAGGAAGCTGTGGACGCGCTGTTCGATAACGGCCGTCGTGGTCGCGTCATCACCGGTGCTAACAAGCGTCCGTTGAAGTCGCTGTCCGACATGCTCAAGGGCAAGCAGGGTCGCTTCCGTCAGAACCTGCTCGGCAAGCGCGTCGACTATTCCGGTCGTTCGGTCATCGTGACCGGTCCGGAACTCAAGCTGCACCAGTGCGGCCTGCCGAAGAAGATGGCGCTCGAACTGTTCAAGCCATTCATCTACGCACGTCTTGACGCCAAGGGTTACTCCTCGACCGTCAAGCAGGCGAAGAAGCTGGTTGAAAAGGAACGTCCGGAAGTCTGGGATATCCTCGACGAAGTGATCCGTGAGCATCCGGTTCTTCTGAACCGCGCGCCTACGCTGCACCGTCTTGGTATCCAGGCCTTCGAACCCACGCTGATCGAAGGCAAGGCTATCCAGCTGCATCCGCTCGTTTGTACGGCGTTCAACGCCGACTTCGACGGTGACCAGATGGCTGTTCACGTTCCGCTGTCGCTCGAAGCCCAGCTTGAAGCACGCGTGCTGATGATGTCGACCAACAACATCCTGCATCCTGCCAACGGCGCACCGATCATCGTTCCTTCGCAGGACATGGTTCTCGGCCTCTATTATCTGTCCATCGTGGCAGACAAGGAGCCGGGCGAGGGCATGATGTTCGCCGATATGGGCGAGCTGCAGCATGCGCTTGAGAACAAGGTCGTCACGCTGCACACCAAGATCAAGGGCCGTTTCAAGACGGTCGATGCCGAAGGCAAGCCTGTGTCGAAGATCTACGACACGACGCCTGGCCGCATGATCACCGGTGAGCTGCTGCCGAAGAACGTCAACGTGCCTTTCGATATCTGCAATCAGGAGATGACCAAGAAGAACATCTCCAAGATGATCGATCACGTCTACCGCCATTGCGGTCAGAAAGAGACGGTTATCTTCTGCGATCGCATCATGCAGCTCGGCTTCGCGCATGCCTGCCGTGCAGGCATTTCCTTCGGCAAGGATGACATGGTCATTCCGGATACGAAGGCGAAGATCGTTGCCGACACCGAAGCGCTTACGACCGAATACGAACAGCAGTACAATGACGGCCTGATCACTCAGGGCGAAAAGTACAACAAGGTCGTCGACGCCTGGGGTAAGGCAACCGACAAGATCACCGAAGAGATGATGGCGCGCCTGAAGGCCGTCGAATTCGATCCGGTGACCGGTCGCCAGAAGCAGATGAACTCGGTCTACATGATGTCGCATTCGGGTGCCCGTGGTTCGGTCAACCAGATGCGTCAGCTGGGCGGCATGCGTGGCCTTATGGCCAAGCCGTCAGGTGAAATCATCGAAACCCCGATCATCTCGAACTTCAAGGAAGGCCTGACCGTTAACGAGTACTTCAACTCGACCCACGGTGCCCGTAAGGGTCTGGCAGACACCGCCTTGAAGACTGCTAACTCGGGCTACCTGACCCGTCGTCTCGTTGACGTTGCACAGGATGCGATCATTTCGGAAGTCGATTGCGGCGCCGAAATCGGTCTCACCATGCAGCCGATCGTCGATGCCGGCCAGATCGTGGCTTCGATTGGCCAGCGCGTTCTGGGCCGTACGGCTCTCGATCCGATCCTGCATCCGACCACCGGCGAAGTCATCGTCGAGGCTGGCCGCATGATCGAGGAAAAGGACGTCGAGATCATCGAGAAGGCTGCCATCCAGTCGATCCGCATCCGCTCTGCCCTGACCTGCGAAACCCGCAACGGCGTTTGCGCCAAGTGCTATGGTCGCGACCTTGCACGCGGTACTCCGGTCAACCAGGGCGAAGCTGTCGGCGTTATCGCCGCTCAGTCGATCGGCGAGCCGGGCACTCAGCTCACCATGCGTACCTTCCACCTTGGCGGTACCGCACAGGTTGTTGACAGCTCGTATCTCGAAGCTTCGTACGAAGGCACCGTCAAGCTGCGTAACCGCAATGTGGTTCGCAACTCCGATGGCAACCTCGTGGTGATGGGCCGTAACATGGCTGTGCTGATCCTCGACAATACGGGCAAGGAACGTGCGGTCCATCGCGTGACCTACGGTTCGCGTCTGTTCGTTGATGAGGCCGACACGGTTAAGCGCGGTCAGCGTATTGCCGAGTGGGATCCGTACACCCGTCCGATCATGACCGAAGTTGAAGGCTACGTTGAGTTCGAAGATCTCGTCGATGGTCTCTCGGTTTCGGAATCGGCTGACGAGTCGACCGGTATCACCAAGCGCGTCGTTATCGACTGGCGTTCTACCCCTCGCGGTTCGGACCTCAAGCCTGCCATGGTCATCAAGGACAAGGCTGGCAAGATCCTGAAGCTGTCGAAGGGTGGCGATGCCCGCTTCATGCTCTCCGTGGAATCGATCCTTTCGGTCGAGCCGGGCGCGCATGTTAAGGCTGGTGACGTTATCGCCCGTCTGCCGATGGAAAGCGCCAAGACCAAAGACATCACCGGTGGTCTGCCGCGCGTTGCGGAACTGTTCGAAGCACGTCGTCCGAAGGACCATGCCGTCATCGCCGAGATCGATGGTACCGTTCGTTTCGGTCGCGACTACAAGAACAAGCGTCGCATCATCATCGAGCCGAACGACGACACGATCGAGCCGGTCGAGTACCTCATTCCGAAGGGCAAGCCGTTCCATCTTCAGGACGGTGACGTCATCGAAAAGGGTGAGTACATCCTCGACGGCAACCCGGCACCGCATGACATTCTGGCGATCAAGGGCGTCGAAGCTCTGGCTTCGTACCTCGTGAACGAAATCCAGGAAGTCTATCGTTTGCAGGGCGTTTTGATCAACGACAAGCACATCGAAGTGATTGTCCGTCAGATGCTGCAGAAGGTGGAAATCACGGAATCCGGCGATACCGGTTACATTCCGGGCGACCACGTCGACCGCATCGAGCTGGAAGAGATCAACGAACGTCTTATCGAAGAAGGCAAGAAGCCGGGTTCCGGCAATCCTGTCCTCCTCGGTATCACCAAGGCTTCGCTGCAGACGCCTTCGTTCATCTCGGCTGCGTCGTTCCAGGAGACGACCCGCGTGCTTACCGAAGCTGCGGTTGCCGGCAAGATGGACACGCTGCAGGGTCTCAAGGAAAACGTCATCGTCGGCCGTCTCATTCCGGCCGGTACTGGCGGCATGACCAACCAGATCCGTCGCATCGCAACTGCACGCGACGAGCTGATCATCGATGAGCGCCGCAAGTCTTCGGGTTCTACCGAAGCCAATGCAATGCTGGTCGATATGACCAACAACGCTGCCGAGTAAGATCGATAGATATGAAACTGAAAAAGGCCGCCTTTCGAGGCGGCCTTTTTGTATTTCGATATTTCCTGCAAAAGCGGGTGCGGCTTGATGCTGGATAAAAAAATGCCGGTCGGAACCGGCACTTTCTTCTGATGCTTATTCTTCTTCTTCGTCGTCGCCGTCGAATTCGATCAGCGCGACTTCGCCGCTGAGCGCGGTGGCCCAGGCACTCTTGTGCGGCTCTTCTTCCGGTTCTTCGGTCAGCGTGCCCATCTCGAGAAGCTCGGCTTCATGGTAGCCTTCTTCGGCAAGAATGCTGAGGACCGTCTGGACGAGATCTTCATTCTCGTCTGATTTCAAAAGCAGGTGCACTTCTACCGGAGATTCTTCACCTTCATTCCAGACGTCAGCAATGACGAGATGGACGGTTGGCGAATCGTCGCCGGCTGTTGGGGATGTGGAAGACATTGAGAAACCCTTAATATTCTGTTGCGTTTCGACACAGATGTGCTTCAATAACCTTTACCAAGTGGCTGCGCCATGCTTGCATAGGAAAATGACGGTTTTGATCGCGAAATATTAGCGAATAGACGTCAAATGCGGCGCAATAACCTGTCCGGGCGAAGCCAAAACGCTGGTTTCGGACCGTCCATTGAAGAAACTTGAGCCGCTGCCCTTGACGAAACGTCGCTAAAGACGTATCAGCACCCCATCTGAGCCGATGTGAGACAAGCTTTTTCGGGGCGACGCGCCCTGAAGTTCATCTCAAACAGGGTTCGTTTTACGATCGAAATGCAACTTGCCGTTCGCATGAAGCGTCAGCTTCCTCTGCTTTTGTTCGGGGTGGTCACCGGTTGTCGTGACTTGTCCCGAATTCGTGCATCAGCATGGCGGTGAAACGGCCCGTATGGGCGTGGATACGAGATTTTTTATAGAGGAAGGTTGTATGCCAACCGTAAACCAGCTTATCCGCAAGCCGCGCATTGCGCCGGTAAAGCGTAATAAGGTTCCTGCACTGCAGGCAAACCCTCAGAAGCGCGGCGTTTGCACCCGCGTTTACACGACGACCCCGAAGAAGCCGAACTCGGCTCTCCGTAAGGTTGCCAAGGTTCGTCTGACGAACGGCTTCGAAGTCATTGGTTATATCCCTGGTGAAGGGCATAACCTGCAGGAGCACTCCGTCGTCATGATCCGCGGCGGTCGTGTAAAGGACTTGCCGGGTGTGCGTTACCACATCATCCGCGGCGTTCTCGATACCCAGGGTGTCAAGAACCGCAAGCAGCGCCGTTCGAAGTACGGTGCAAAGCGTCCGAAGTAAGATTTTCCGGGGATACCGGCCGCCAGAAGGCGAGCTGAGCCCGATGTAATTGAAAGAAGAGACGAAATGTCCAGACGCCATAAGGCTGAGAAGCGTGAGATCAATCCGGATCCGAAGTTCGGCGATCTCGTTATCACGAAGTTCATGAATGCAGTCATGCTTCATGGCAAGAAGTCGGTTGCTGAAAGCATCGTTTACGGTGCGCTCGATGTAATCGAAGCCAAGGCCAAGTCCGAGCCGGTCGCGCTGTTCCATCAGGCGCTCGACAATGTAGCTCCGCACATCGAAGTCCGTTCGCGCCGCGTTGGTGGTGCAACCTATCAGGTTCCGGTTGATGTGCGTCCAGAACGCCGCCAGGCACTTGCCATCCGTTGGCTCATCAATGCTGCTCGTGGCCGTAACGAGACGACGATGATCGATCGTCTTTCCGGTGAGCTGCTTGACGCTGCTAACAACCGTGGTTCTGCTGTGAAGAAGCGTGAAGACACGCACCGCATGGCTGAAGCCAACCGCGCCTTCTCGCATTACCGCTGGTAATCGTCGAAACCTATTCAAAGAGCGACTATCATGGCCCGCGAATATAAAATCGAAGACTACCGCAATTTCGGTATCATGGCTCACATCGACGCCGGTAAGACGACGATGACCGAGCGCATTCTGTTCTATACCGGTAAGAACCATAAGATCGGCGAAACCCACGATGGTGCGTCGACCATGGACTGGATGGAGCAGGAGCAGGAACGCGGTATCACCATCACGTCCGCTGCCACGACCACGTTCTGGCAGGGTCAGGATGGCAAGAAGCGCCGCTTCAACATCATCGACACGCCGGGCCACGTTGACTTCACGATTGAAGTTGAACGTTCGCTCCGCGTTCTCGACGGCGCAATTGCACTGCTCGATGCCAACGCTGGCGTCGAGCCTCAGACCGAAACCGTGTGGCGTCAGGCTGAAAAGTACCACGTCCCGCGTATGGTCTTCGTCAACAAGATGGACAAGATCGGTGCCGATTTCTACCGTTGCGTAGAAATGGTCGGTTCGCGTCTTGGCGCAGTAGCACTTCCGGTTCAGCTGCCGATCGGCGCTGAAAACGAGTTCGAAGGCGTCATCGACCTGATCGAAATGAAGGCTCTGACCTGGGATGGCACGATCGGCGCAGCTGCGACCGTTGGTGAAATTCCTGAGCACCTCAAGGATCAGGCTGAAGAATACCGCGAAAAGCTCATCGAGCTGGCTGTGGAAATCGACGAAGCTGCCATGGAAGCTTACCTCGAAGGCACGATGCCTACGAACGAACAGCTCCGTGCGCTGATCCGTAAGGGCACCATCGAGGTCAAGTTCCACCCGATCCTTTGCGGTACCGCGTTCAAGAACCGTGGCGTTCAGCCGCTTCTGGACGCTGTTGTGGAATTCCTTCCGGCTCCGACCGACGTGCCAGCGATCAAGGGCATCGACGTCAAGACGGAAACCGAAACCACCCGTGAATCTTCGGATGAAGCACCGCTTTCGATGCTCGCGTTCAAGATCATGAACGACCCGTTCGTTGGTTCGCTGACCTTCGCTCGTATCTACTCGGGCAAGCTGACCAAGGGCGTTTCGCTCGAAAACACCGTCAAGGGCAAGCGTGAGCGTATCGGCCGTATGTTGCAGATGCACTCCAACAGCCGTGAAGACATCGAAGAAGCCTTTGCAGGCGACATCGTTGCTCTGGCTGGCCTCAAGGAAACCACCACTGGCGATACGCTCTGCGATCCGCTGAAGCCGGTTATCCTCGAGCGCATGGAATTCCCGGATCCGGTTATCGAAATCGCTATCGAGCCGAAGACCAAGGCCGACCAGGAAAAGATGGGCATTGCGCTCAATCGTCTGGCTGCCGAAGATCCTTCTTTCCGCGTCAAGTCGGACGAAGAATCCGGTCAGACCATCATCGCCGGCATGGGCGAACTTCACCTCGACATTCTCGTCGATCGCATGAAGCGCGAATTCAAGGTTGAAGCCAACGTCGGTGCCCCGCAGGTTGCTTACCGTGAATCGATCACCCGTCAGGCTGAAATCGATTATACCCACAAGAAGCAGTCGGGTGGTTCGGGTCAGTTCGCTCGCGTTAAGATCATCTTCGAACCGCATGATGGCGACGATTTCATCTTCGAATCGAAGATCGTCGGCGGCTCGGTTCCGAAGGAATACATTCCGGGTGTCCAGAAGGGTATCGAAAGCGTCATGGGTGCAGGCCCGCTGGCTGGCTTCCCGATGCTCGGCGTGAAGGCCACCCTGATCGACGGCGCATACCATGACGTTGACTCGTCTGTTCTCGCCTTCGAAATCGCGTCCCGTGCAGCGTTCCGTGAAGGTGCGCAGAAGGCAGGCGCTCAGCTCCTCGAGCCGATCATGAAGGTCGAGGTTGTCACGCCGGAAGATTACGTTGGTGACGTTATCGGCGATCTGAACTCGCGTCGCGGTCAGATTTCCGGCACCGAAGCCCGCGGCATCGCCACGGTCGTCAATGCAAATGTTCCACTCGCCAACATGTTTGGTTACGTGAACAACCTGCGTTCGATGTCCCAGGGCCGTGCACAGTACACGATGCAGTTCGACCATTATGAGCCGGTTCCGACGGCGGTCGCACAGGAAATCCAGAAGAAGTTTGCGTGACCTAAGGGTCACGCTCCCAATTAAAAGAATGCCTGAGCAGGCTAAATTTACGGAGAGCTCAAATGGCAAAGAGTAAGTTTGAACGTACGAAGCCCCACGTTAACATCGGCACGATTGGTCAC
>NZ_NNRN01000031.1:0-241892 GCF_002252535.1 Brucella lupini | reverse complement strand
CCGTCGGTGCAGGCATCGTCTCCTCGATCATCGAGTAATGAAGGTTTGTGCAGGAACGCTCGCTTTGGAGCGAGCGTTCCCGCGTAACAAGGAACAGATGAAATGAACGGTCAAAACATCCGCATTCGCCTCAAGGCGTTTGATCATCGGATCCTTGACGCTTCGACGCGGGAAATCGTGTCGACTGCCAAGCGTACCGGTGCAAATGTGCGCGGACCGATCCCGCTACCTACGCGGATCGAGAAGTTCACGGTTAACCGGTCGCCGCACATCGACAAGAAGAGCCGCGAGCAGTTCGAGATGCGCACGCACAAGCGTCTTCTCGATATCGTTGACCCGACCCCGCAGACGGTGGACGCGCTGATGAAGCTCGATCTGTCCGCCGGTGTCGATGTCGAGATCAAGCTTTAATCGGCTTGAGGACGGAAGGAACGAACCCGATGCGTTCAGGTGTTATTGCACAGAAGCTGGGCATGACCCGCGTCTATAACGACGCCGGCGAGCATGTGCCGGTGACGGTTCTCCGCATGGAGAATTGCCACGTGGTAGCTCAGCGTACAGTTGAAAAGAATGGTTACACGGCTGTTCAGCTTGGCGTTGGACTTGCCAAGGTAAAGAACACGTCCAAGGCTATGCGCGGTCATTTCGCGAAGGCCGAGGTCGAGCCAAAGGCGAAGGTCGCGGAATTCCGCGTTTCGCCGGACAACCTCCTCGAAGTCGGCGCTGAAATCACCGCCGAACACTTCGTCGCCGGCCAGAAGGTCGATGTGACGGGTACTTCGATTGGTAAGGGCTTTGCTGGTGTTATGAAGCGTCATAACTTCGCCGGTCATCGCGCTTCCCATGGTAACTCCATTACCCACCGCGCTCACGGCTCGACCGGTCAGCGTCAGGACCCGGGTAAGGTGTTCAAGGGCAAGAAGATGGCTGGTCACATGGGCCAGACCCGCGTAACCACGCAGAATATTGAAGTTGTCTCGACGGACAGCGATCGCGGCCTCATTCTGGTTCGCGGTGCGGTTCCTGGCTCCAAGGGTGCCTGGATCATCGTGCGCGATGCGGTAAAGGTCTCGCTGCCTGAGAACGCGCCGAAGCCGGCCGCTCTGCGTGCAGGTGCCGCGAAGGCTGAAGCTGTCGCGACTGAGGGAGCCGAATAATGGATCTCACGATTACCACTCTTGAAGGCAAGGATGCCGGCAAGGTCAAGCTGAACGAAGAAATCTTCGGCCTCGACCCGCGTGACGACATTCTTCAGCGCGTTGTGCGCTGGCAGCTGGCTCGCCGCCAGCAGGGCTCCCATAAGGCTCAGGGCCGTGGCGACGTAAGCCGCACCGGCGCAAAGATGTACAAGCAGAAGGGTACGGGTCGCGCTCGTCACCATTCGGCTCGCGCTCCGCAGTTCCGCGGTGGTGGTCAGGCTCACGGACCGGTTGTCCGTTCGCACGATCACGATCTGCCGAAGAAGGTTCGCGCTCTTGGCCTGCGTCATGCCCTGTCTGCAAAGGCAAAGGCATCTGACCTGATCATCATCGATGATCTGGCTGCAACGGAAGCCAAGACGAAGCAGCTTGTTTCGCAGTTCGCCAAGCTCGGTCTTGAAAATGCACTCGTCATCGGCGGTGCAGAGATCGACGTGAACTTCCAGCGCGCGGCTTCGAACATCCCGAACATCGACGTTCTGCCGGTGCAGGGCATCAATGTTTACGACATCCTTCGCCGCGGCAAGCTCGTTCTTTCCAAGGCGGCTGTCGAAGCCCTCGAGGAGCGTTTCAAATGACTGATCTTCGCCATTACGACGTGATCGTCAGCCCGGTTATCACCGAGAAGTCCACCATGGTTTCCGAACACAACCAGGTTGTCTTCAACGTAGCCCGCAAGGCAACGAAGCCGGAAATCAAGGCTGCAGTCGAAGCGCTGTTCGGCGTCAAGGTTACCGCAGTCAACACTGCAGTGCGCAAGGGTAAGGTCAAGCGGTTCCGCGGCCTTATCGGGCGCCAGAGCGACGTCAAGAAAGCGATCGTTACTTTGGCCGAAGGCCAGAGCATCGACGTTTCGACCGGTCTCTGAGAGGCCATGGAGTAAGAGACAATGGCACTCAAGCATTTTAATCCGATCACGCCAGGCCAGCGTCAGCTGGTCATCGTGGACCGTTCGGGACTCTACAAGGGCAAGCCGGTCAAGTCCCTGACCGAAGGTCTGTCCAAGAAGGGTGGCCGTAACAACACCGGTCGTATCACTGTTCGCTTTCAGGGCGGTGGTCACAAGCGTACGTACCGTTTCATCGATTTCAAGCGTCGCAAGCTTGACGTCGTCGGCACTGTCGAACGTCTGGAATACGATCCGAACCGCACCGCGTTCATCGCGCTGATCCGTTACGAAGACGGTGAACTGGCATACATCCTGGCTCCGCAGCGTCTGGCTGTTGGTGACAAGGTTGTTGCAGGCAACTCAGTTGACGTGAAGCCGGGCAACGCAATGCCGCTCGCTTCCATGCCGGTTGGTACGATCGTTCACAACGTCGAACTGAAGCCTGGCAAGGGCGGTCAGATCGCTCGTTCAGCTGGCACCTACGCCCAGCTGGTTGGTCGCGATCAGGGCATGGCCATTCTGCGCCTCAACTCCGGTGAACAGCGTCTGGTTCCAGGTGCCTGCTTCGCTTCGGTCGGTGCAGTGTCCAACCCGGACCACGGCAACATCAACGACGGTAAGGCCGGTCGTTCGGTGTGGCGTGGCAAGCGTCCGCACGTTCGCGGCGTTGCAATGAACCCGGTTGATCACCCGCATGGTGGTGGTGAAGGTCGTACGTCGGGTGGTCGTCACCCTGTCACTCCGTGGGGCAAGCCTACGAAGGGCAAGAAGACGCGCTCGAACAAGTCGACCGACAAGTTCATCATGCGTTCGCGCCATCAGCGCAAGAAGTAAGAGAGGTAGTCTGAAGTGGCTCGTTCAGTTTGGAAAGGTCCGTTCGTCGATGGCTATCTTCTCACGAAGGCTGAGAAGGTACGCGAAGGCGGTCGTAATGAAGTTATCAAGATGTGGAGCCGTCGCTCCACCATCCTGCCGCAGTTTGTCGGTCTGACTTTCGGCGTCTACAACGGCAACAAGCATGTGCCGGTGTCGATTTCGGAAGAAATGGTCGGACACAAGTTCGGTGAATTCGCGCCTACACGTACCTACTACGGTCACGGCGCGGACAAGAAGTCGAAGAGGAAGTAACGATGGGCAAGGCTAAAGCTCCCCGTCAGCTCAAGGACAACGAAGCGCAAGCTGTTGCCCGTACGCTGCGCGTCAGCCCGCAGAAGCTGAACCTTGTTGCGAGCATGATCCGCGGCAAGAAGGTGAACGCGGCTCTTGCCGATCTGACGTTCTCGCGCAAGCGGATCGCCGATACGGTTAAGAAGACGCTCCAGTCCGCAATTGCGAACGCAGAAAACAACCATGACCTCGACGTCGATTCTCTGATCGTCGCCGAAGCCTATGTAGGTAAGTCGATCGTCATGAAGCGCTTCCACGTCCGTGGCCGTGGCCGCGCGAGCCGTATCGAGAAGCCGTTTTCGCATCTCACCATTGTTGTCCGCGAAGTCGCGGAAAAAGGGGAGGCCGCATAATGGGTCAGAAGATTAATCCGATCGGTCTTCGTCTCGGCATCAACCGCACCTGGGATTCGCGTTGGTACGCGAATACCGGTGAGTACGGCAAGCTGCTGCATGAAGATGTCAAGATCCGCGAATTCCTCACCGAGGAACTGAAGCAGGCTGCGATCTCCAAGATCGTAATCGAGCGTCCGCACAAGAAGTGCCGCGTGACGATCCATTCGGCTCGTCCGGGCATCATCATCGGCAAGAAGGGTGCAGACATCGAAAAGCTCCGCAAGAAGCTTTCCGAGATGACCAATGCCGATACGTCGCTCAACATCGTTGAAGTTCGCAAGCCGGAAATCGACGCTACGCTGATCGCTCAGTCGATCGCTCAGCAGCTCGAACGCCGTGTGGCATTCCGTCGCGCCATGAAGCGTGCCGTTCAGTCGGCAATGCGTCTTGGAGCCGAAGGTATCCGTATCAACTGCTCGGGTCGTCTGGGTGGCGCGGAAATTGCTCGCATGGAATGGTACCGTGAAGGTCGCGTTCCGCTTCATACGCTTCGCGCCGATATCGACTACGGCACGGCAGAAGCGAAGACCGCTTATGGTATCTGCGGCGTGAAGGTCTGGGTCTTCAAGGGTGAGATTCTTGAACACGATCCGATGGCTTCCGAGCGTCGTGCGGTCGAGGGTGACAATCAGGGTTCCTCGTCGAACCGCCGCCGCGAAAACGCTTAAAAAGCGGGCCGCGGGCGAGAAATTTGGAGTAGAGAACAATGATGCAGCCTAAGCGCACCAAGTTCCGCAAGCAGTTCAAGGGCCGTATTCACGGCAACTCGAAAGGCGGCACGGATCTGAATTTCGGTGCATTCGGTTTGAAGGCCGTTGAGCCGGAACGCGTCACTGCACGTCAGATCGAAGCGGCCCGCCGCGCGATCACCCGTCACATGAAGCGTGCCGGCCGCGTGTGGATCCGCATCTTCCCTGACCTGCCAGTTACGTCGAAGCCTACCGAAGTCCGTATGGGTAAAGGTAAGGGTTCGGTTGACTACTGGGCATGCCGTGTGGCACCAGGTCGCGTGATGTTTGAGCTTGACGGCGTACCCGAAGATGTGGCACGCGAAGCCCTCAGACTCGGCGCAGCAAAGTTGCCGATCAAGACGCGCTTTATCCAGCGCATTGCTGAATAAGAGAGAGGCAACTATGAAAGCCGCAGACGTTCGGGCGAAGAGCCTCGATCAACTGAATGACGAGCTGGGCACCCTGAAGAAAGAGCAGTTCAACCTGCGCTTTCAGAAGGCCACCGGCCAGCTCGAAAAAACCGCGCGCGTGAAGCAGGTTCGCCGCGACATCGCGCGTATTAAGACTATTGCCCGCCAGAAGGCGGCCGCAAGCAAGGCATAAGGAAAAATATAATGCCTAAACGCGTTCTGCAGGGCGTTGTCGTCAGCGACAAGAATGACAAGACTGTTGTGGTCAAGGTTGAGCGCCGCTATTCGCATCCGCTCCTCCAGAAGACCGTGCGTCAGTCTAAGAAGTACAAGGCGCATGACGAAAACAACCAGTTCAAGGTTGGCGATCTCGTTTCCATTCAGGAATCGGCTCCAATCTCGAAGGACAAACGCTGGGTCGTTCTCACGAACGAAGCAGCAGGCTAAATTATAAACACGCAGCTTAGGTAGGGCAGGAGCCCTTAACCAGCTGAGAGGAAAGAAGGCGGCCAGTCATGATTCAGATGCAAACAAACCTCGACGTGGCGGATAACTCCGGCGCACGTCGTGTCATGTGCATCAAGGTGCTGGGCGGCTCGAAGCGGCGTTACGCTTCCGTTGGCGACATCATTGTGGTGTCGATCAAGGAAGCTATTCCGCGCGGCCGCGTCAAAAAGGGTGATGTGATGAAGGCGGTTGTTGTACGCACCGCCAAGGACATCCGTCGTCCGGACGGCAGCGTTATTCGTTTCGATAACAATGCAGCCGTTCTCATCGATAACAAGAAAGAGCCGATCGGCACGCGTATCTTCGGACCGGTTCCGCGCGAACTTCGCGCAAAGAACCACATGAAGATCATCTCGCTGGCCCCGGAAGTTCTGTAAGGAAGCAAGACGATGCAGAAGATTCGCAAAGGCGACAGCGTTGTCGTGCTGTCCGGTAAGGACAAGGGCCGTAAAGGCGAAGTTCTCAAGGTTATGCCTAAGGACGAGCAGGCGCTCGTTCGCGGTATCAACGTTGTGAAGCGTCATCAGCGTCAGACCCAGACCCAGGAAGCCGGCATTATCTCCAAGGAAGCGCCGATCCACCTGTCCAACCTGGCAATTGCTGATCCCAAGGACGGTAAGCCGACCCGCGTCGGTTTCCGCGTCGAGGACGGCAAGAAGGTTCGTGTCGCAAAACGTTCTGGAGCGCTGATCGATGGCTGAAGCTAAGGCACTTCCCCGCTTCAAGAAGCTTTACAACGAAAACATTCGTAAGGCTCTGCTTGAAGAATTCAAATACGACAACGAGATGCAGATCCCACGCATCACCAAGGTTGTCCTCAACATGGGCGTTGGCGAAGCCACTGGCGACTCCAAGAAGCCGGCTGTAGCTGCTGAAGACCTTGGCTTGATTGCTGGTCAAAAGGCTGTTATCACCCGCGCCCGTAACTCGATCGCAACATTCAAGTTGCGTGAAGGCATGCCGATCGGCACGAAGGTCACCCTTCGCCAGGACCGCATGTACGAATTCCTTGATCGTTTCATCACGATCGCTCTTCCTCGCGTTCGCGACTTCCGCGGCCTGAACCCGAAGAGCTTTGACGGACGTGGCAACTATGCCATGGGTATCAAGGAGCACATCGTGTTTCCGGAAATCAACTACGATAAGGTTGATCAGATCTGGGGCATGGACATCATCGTTTGCACGACCGCCAAGACGGATGATGAAGCGCGCGCTCTTCTGCGTGCATTCAACTTCCCCTTCCGGCAGTAACGGCAAGCGTAGCGAGGTATAATAATATGGCCAAGACTAGCGCAGTCGAAAAAAACAAGCGCCGCGAAAAGTTGGTTAAGCGTCATGCTGACAAGCGTGCACGTCTGAAGGCGATCGTAATGGATCAGGGCCTTCCGCTGGAGGAGCGCTTCCGCGCCACTATCCGGCTTGCCGAACTGCCGCGCAATTCATCGAAGGTTCGTATTCGCAATCGTTGCGAAGTTTCGGGCCGTCCGCGTGGTTATTACCGTAAACTGAAGATGTCGCGTATTGCGCTCCGTCAGTTGGGTTCGCTCGGTCAGATCCCGGGCATCGTCAAGTCGAGCTGGTAAGGAGTAGCATATGTCTGTGTCAGATCCTATCGGCGACATGCTGACCCGTATTCGTAACGCAGTAGGCCGCAAGAAGACCAAGGTTTCGACCCCGGCTTCCAAGTTGCGCGCTCGCGTTCTTGATGTTCTTCAGTCTGAAGGTTACATCCGCGGATACACGCAGAGTGAATTCGTGAACGGCAAAGCCGAGATCGAAATCGAACTGAAGTACTATGAAGGCGTTCCAGTCATTCGTGAACTGACCCGCGTTTCGAAGCCTGGCCGCCGTGTATACGTGTCGGTCAAGTCGATCCCGCAGGTTGCGAATGGTCTTGGCATCTCGATCCTGTCCACCCCTAAGGGTGTGATGGCTGATCATGAAGCCCGTGAACAAAACGTTGGTGGTGAGCTGCTCTGCCGCATCTTCTGATGCGGTTGACAGCGAACAGATAAAAGACAGGTATTAAAATGTCTCGTATCGGTAAAAAACCCGTGCCGGTCCCGGCAGGCGTGACCGCCAGTGTTGATGGGCAGATCGTCAAGGCCAAGGGCGCGAAGGGTGAACTCTCCTTCGTCGTGCACGATGAAGTTCTGGTCAAGATGGAAGACGGCGCTGTCAGCGTCGATCCGCGCGACCAGTCGAAGGAAGCTCGTTCGAAGTGGGGCATGTCCCGCACGATGATCTCCAACATTTTTGTTGGCGTGAAGGACGGCTTCGAAAAGAAGCTCGAAATCAGCGGCGTCGGTTACCGTGCTGCCATGCAGGGTAAGAACCTGCAGCTTTCGCTCGGCTTCAGCCACGAAGTGGTCTACGACGTGCCTGCTGGCATCACTGTTGCCGTTCCGAAGCCGACGGAAATCGTCGTCACCGGTATCGACAAGCAGCAGGTCGGTCAGGTCGCGGCTGAGATCCGCGAATATCGCGGCCCCGAGCCTTACAAGGGCAAGGGCGTCAAGTATGCTGGCGAGAAGATCGTCCGCAAAGAAGGCAAGAAGAAGTAAGGGAAGCGCGTCATGGCATCGCCAAAAGAAACTTTGCAGCGTCGCGCTGCTCGTGTACGCCGTCAGGTCAAGGCTGTTGCAAACGGCCGTCCGCGTCTCAGCGTGCACCGCTCTTCCAAGAACATCTACGTTCAGGTTATCGACGACGTTCGCGGTGTTACCATCGCCGCTGCTTCGACCCTGGATGGCGACCTGAAGGGCAAGCTCAAGACTGGCGCCGACTCCGCAGCAGCAGCTGCAGTTGGCAAGCTGGTCGCCGAGCGTGCCGTTAAAGCAGGCGTCAGCGAAGTAGTGTTCGACCGTGGTGCATTCATTTACCACGGCCGTGTGAAGGCTCTCGCCGAAGCTGCCCGCGAAGGCGGACTGAGCTTCTAATAGCATTTTGTGCTTCCGGAAAAGAAAAAGGAAATCAGGATATGGCACAGAGAGAACGTAACCGCGAAGATCGCGGCCGTGAGGAGCGCGACAGCGAATTCGTCGATAAGCTCGTTCACATCAACCGCGTTGCCAAGGTCGTCAAGGGCGGCCGTCGCTTCGGTTTTGCTGCGCTCGTCGTTGTTGGCGACCAGAAGGGCCGCGTAGGCTTCGGTCATGGCAAGGCTCGTGAAGTGCCGGAAGCTATCCGTAAGGCTACGGAAGCTGCCAAGCGCGACATGATCTTCGTACCGCTGCGTTCGGGCCGTACGCTGCACCACGATGTTGAAGGCCGTCACGGCGCTGGCAAGGTTCTGCTCCGCGCAGCTCCTGCTGGTAAGGGTATCATCGCCGGTGGTCCGATGCGTGCAGTGTTCGAAACGCTCGGCGTTCAGGACGTTGTCGCCAAGTCGCTCGGTTCGTCGAACCCTTACAACATGGTTCGTGCGACGTTCGATGCTCTGAAGCATCAGATGCATCCGAAGGACATCGCTGCACAGCGCGGCATCAAGTACTCGACCCTTCAGGCTCGCCGCCATGATGTGGTCGGTTCGGAAGAGTAGCCGATAGTTTGTGTTCGTCCGGGGCCGCTCAGGCCACCGGATACGCCATAGACAAGGGATTTGAGTGATGGCTGAGAAGAAGGGCAAGACGGTTACGGTCGAGCAGATCGGAAGCCCAATCCGTCGTCCAGCCGAGCAGCGCGCAACGCTGATCGGTCTGGGTCTTAATAAAATGCACCGCCGCAGCACGCTGGAAGATACTCCGGCAGTTCGTGGCATGATCGCCAAGCTTCCACACCTCGTTCGAGTTGTGGACGAGGCGTGATAGCGCAGGAGATAGAGATATGAAACTCAACGATCTGCGTGACAAGCCAGGTTCGGTCAAAGCACGCAAGCGTGTTGGCCGCGGTATCGGTTCGGGCACCGGCAAGACCGGTGGTCGTGGTGTCAAGGGGCAGAAGTCCCGTTCGGGCGTCGCGATCAACGGCTTCGAAGGCGGCCAGATGCCAATCTACCGCCGTCTGCCGAAGCGCGGCTTCACCAACATCTTCGCAAAGAGCTTCAACGTTGTATCGCTCGGCCGTGTTCAGGCCGCTATCGATGCAGGCAAGCTTGATGCCAAGGCTGTTGTGAACCTCGATTCGCTGAAGGCTGCTGGCGTGATTCGTCGTGCCAAAGACGGCGTTCGCATCCTTTCGGACGGCGAGCTGAAGGCAAAGGTTGCTTTCGAGGTAGCCGGTGCTTCCAAGGCTGCGGTCGAAAAGATCGAAAAGGCTGGCGGTAGCATCAAGCTTCCTGAAGCCGCTGCCGAATAAGGCTTCGATACAAAAATAAAAAGCGGCGGCCTCAGTGCCGCCGCTTGCACATTTATGCCAATGCGCATATCTGGGTAGGGTCTTTTAGTCTCGAGGCGCGACCGCAATAGATTGCGCTGACGGGGGCGGAGGACCGGAGACTTTTCACCGGAGAAATTTAATGGCATCGGCTGCTGAACAGCTAGTTTCCAATCTCAATTTTTCAGCTTTCTCGAAAGCAGAAGAACTCAAGAAGCGCATCTGGTTCACGCTAGGTGCTTTGCTCGTATACCGGTTCGGCACCTATATTCCGCTTCCCGGCATCAATCCTGACGCGCTTGCGCAGGCTTTCCAGCAGCATAGCCAGGGTGTGCTCGGGCTTTTCAACATGTTCGCCGGTGGCGCCGTCGGTCGTATGGCCATTTTCGCGCTCGGCATCATGCCTTATATCTCTGCCTCCATCATCGTGCAGCTCATGACGTCGGTTGTTCCGTCTCTTGAAGCGCTGAAGAAGGAAGGCGAGGCAGGTCGCAAGATCATCAATCAGTATACGCGTTACGGCACGGTGCTTCTGGCGCTTGTTCAGGCCTACGCGATTTCTGTCGGCTTGCAGTCGGGCAACGGTATTGTCACCAATCCGGGACCGTTCTTCGTCGTTTCGTCGGTGATCACCCTTGTTGGCGGTACGATGTTCCTGATGTGGCTCGGCGAGCAGATCACTGCACGCGGTATCGGCAACGGTATCTCGCTGATCATCTTCTCCGGTATCGTGGCCAACCTGCCGCACGCTATTTCCGGCACGCTGGAACTTGGCCGTACCGGTGCGCTGTCGACCGGTCTCATTCTGGGCGTTATCATTCTTGCTATCGTGCTGATTGCGGTCATCGTATTCGTTGAACGTGCGCAGCGTCGCCTTCTGATCCAGTATCCGAAGCGTCAGGTCGGCAACCGCATGTTCCAGGGCGATACGTCGCATCTGCCGTTGAAGCTCAATACCGCAGGCGTCATTCCTCCGATTTTCGCCTCGTCGTTGTTGCTTCTGCCTGCGACGGTTGCCGGTTTCGCCAACACGACGGAAATGCCGGCCTGGGCTACTACCGTTCTCAATGCACTCGGTCATGGTCAGCCGCTTTACATGCTGTTCTATGCCGCATTGATGGCATTCTTCTGCTTCTTCTACACGGCCATTGTGTTCAATCCCAAGGACACTGCTGACCAGCTCAAGAAGCATTCCGGCTTTATTCCGGGCATTCGTCCGGGTGAGCGTACCGCCGAATACATAGACTATGTGCTGACACGCATCACTGTTGTCGGCGCCATCTATATCGTGCTTGTCTGTCTCCTGCCGGAATTCCTGATTTCCGCAACCGGTGTGCCGTTCTATCTTGGTGGCACCTCGCTGCTGATCGTTGTGAGCGTAACGCTTGACACGGTTGCGCAAATTCAGGGACATCTGATCGCCCATCAGTATGAAGGGCTGATCAAGAAGTCCAAACTCAGAGGTGGGAAACGCAATAAATGAGACTGATACTTCTTGGGCCGCCCGGAGCAGGTAAGGGGACGCAGGCTGGACTTCTTACCAAGAAGCATGGAATTCCTCAGCTCTCGACCGGCGACATGCTGCGTGCAGCAGTCGCCCAGCAGAGCGAGATCGGGAAGCGCGCCAAGGCCGTGATGGACGCCGGGCAACTGGTTTCCGATGAGATCGTGAACCAGATCGTTTCGGAGCGCATCGATGCGCCTGACTGCGCGAACGGTTTCATCCTTGACGGTTATCCACGCACGGTTCCACAGGCTCAGGCTCTGGGAACGATGCTGGCGGGGAAGGGCCTAAAACTCGATGCAGTCATTGAGCTGAAGGTTGACGAGAATGCTCTGGTCAAGCGGATGGAGAGCCGCGTGGCTGAAACGATTGCCAAGGGTGGTCAGGTCCGTTCGGACGACAATCCTGAGGCGTTCCGTAAGCGTCTCGTGGAATACCGCGAAAAGACTTCGCCGCTTTCGAGCTATTATGCCGGAACTGGTGAACTGCGCGTCATCAATGGCATGGCGCCGGTTGAAGAAGTTACTGCCGAAATCGAGAGAATTCTGGTTCCGGCATGAGAATTGAAGAGGCTTGAAGAAGCCTCATTCCAATACGGGCAGGGAAAGCGTAAAGCGTTTTCTGCCCGTTTATTGCTTCCAGAAGTTGCTTGAGTTGCCTGTCAGGCCGGTTTGATGGCTTTACGGACAGTTAAGAGTTGACTTTTTCGGGCGATTCCGTCAAAGACTGCGCCACTTCAACTGGTTTTGAATGGCGGGTATCGGCGGAAATCGAAAGAGGCCGGTACCGGTCGTTTAATGCTGTCTGGTTGATCGCATCTGCCAGATGGAAATTTTTATAACTCAAGGAGAACAGACGTGGCACGTATCGCTGGCGTCAACATCCCGACGAACAAGCGCGTTGTTATTGCGCTTCAGTACATTCACGGGATCGGACCGAAATTTGCTCGGGAAATCGTAACGAAAGTCGGCATTGCTGACGATCGTCGCGTTAACCAGCTGTCGGATGCTGAAGTCCTTCAGATCCGCGAAGCAATCGATGCTGACTACCAGGTCGAAGGTGACCTGCGTCGTGAAGTTTCGATGAACATCAAGCGCCTGATGGATCTGGGCTGCTACCGCGGTCTGCGTCATCGTCGTTCGCTGCCGGTTCGCGGCCAGCGCACGCACACCAACGCACGCACCCGCAAGGGTCCGGCGAAGGCAATCGCAGGCAAGAAGAAGTAATTTCGACGGGACATATGTTCCGTCGGGCCTTTCCGGTGCGCCGGTTGGGTTTGATGCTGGTCCTTTCTTGAGGACCGGTGTAGCCGCTGGAATTACGGCGGTGTAGAGATCGATTGAAAGGACTGTCATGGCCAAGGAAGCCACGCGCGTTCGCCGTCGCGAGCGTAAAAACATCTCGTCGGGCGTTGCCCACGTAAATTCGACGTTCAACAACACCATGATCACCATCACGGATGCTCAGGGCAATGCGATTGCCTGGTCGTCTGCCGGTGCTCAGGGGTTCAAGGGTTCGCGTAAGTCGACCCCGTTCGCCGCTCAGATCGCTGCCGAAGATTGCGCCAAGAAGGCTCAGGAACACGGTATGCGCTCCCTCGAAGTCGAGGTTTGCGGACCGGGCTCTGGCCGTGAATCCGCGCTGCGCGCCCTTCAGGCTGCCGGCTTTGTGATTACGTCGATCCGCGATGTTACGCCGATCCCGCACAACGGTTGCCGTCCGCGCAAGAAGCGCCGGGTCTAATCCTCGTTCACATGCCGTACGAGCCTCGGGCTTTTCAAGTTCGGGGTTCCTCTGCGGTTTCTACACTTGATCGCTACGATAGGATGGTAGCGACGATTGATAGAGGGATACTTACATGATCCAGAAGAACTGGCAGGAACTCATCAAGCCGAATAAGGTGGATTTCATCACCAACGGCTCCCGCACGCATGCAACCGTCGTTGCTGAGCCGCTGGAACGCGGTTTCGGTCTGACGCTCGGTAATGCTCTGCGTCGCGTGCTTCTGTCGTCGCTTCGCGGCGCTGCCGTGACCGCCATTCAGATCGATGGCGTTCTGCATGAATTCTCTTCGATCCCGGGCGTCCGCGAAGACGTTACGGATATCGTTCTGAACGTCAAGGAAATCGCCATCCGCATGGAAGGCGAGGGCCCGAAGCGCATGGTCGTCCGCAAGGAAGGCCCAGGCGTTGTTACGGCTGGCGACATTCAGACTGTCGGCGATGTCGAGATCCTTAACCCGGATCACGTCATCTGCACGCTGGACGAAGGCGCTGAAATCCGCATGGAATTCACCGTCAACACCGGCAAGGGCTATGTGCCTGCCGACCGCAACCGTGCGGAAGATGCTCCGATCGGGCTTATCCCGGTTGACAGCCTCTACTCTCCGGTTCGCAAGGTGTCGTACAAGATCGAGAACACCCGTGAAGGTCAGGTTCTCGATTATGACAAGCTGACGCTGAACATCGAGACAAACGGCTCGGTCAGCGGTGAAGACGCAGTGGCGTATGCTGCTCGTATTCTCCAGGACCAGCTGGCGATCTTCGTCAACTTCGAAGAGCCCCAGAAGGAAGCTCCGCAGGAACAGGTTGCGGAACTGGCTTTCAACCCGGCTCTGCTCAAGAAGGTCGACGAACTCGAACTGTCCGTCCGTTCGGCAAACTGCCTGAAGAACGACAACATCGTCTACATCGGCGATCTGATCCAGAAGACGGAAGCCGAGATGCTGCGGACTCCGAATTTCGGCCGCAAGTCGCTCAACGAGATCAAGGAAGTTCTGGCATCGATGGGTCTCCATCTCGGTATGGAAATCCCGTCCTGGCCGCCAGAAAACATCGAAGATCTCGCAAAGCGCTACGAAGACCAATATTAAGACCGGCAATCCGGCTAGAACTAATTAAGGAGAAGGCCATGCGCCACGGTAATGGACAGCGTAAGCTGAACCGCACTGCCTCGCATCGCAAGGCAATGTTCGCCAACATGGCGGCTTCGCTCATCGAGCATGAACAGATTGTGACCACGCTTCCTAAAGCTAAGGAAATCCGTCCGATCGTAGAAAAGCTTGTCACTCTCGGCAAGCGCGGCGATCTGCATGCACGCCGTCAGGCTATCTCGGCTATTCGCGACGTTAAGCTCGTTGCAAAGCTGTTCGATACGTTGGCTGCTCGCTATGCAACCCGCAACGGCGGCTACATCCGCATCATGAAGGCTGGCTTCCGCGCTGGCGACAACGCGCCTCTGGCGGTTGTTGAATTCGTGGAACGCGACGTCGATGCAAAGGGTAAGGCTGACCGCGCCCGCGTCGAAGCCGAACAGGCTGCTGAAGCAGACGCAGCATAATCTGCACTGTTTCTGATTATTGAAAAGGGCCGCCTTGAGCGGCCCTTTTTGTTTGTTCTTGCTGCTGTTCGGCTCTTTCGGATCGATATGTTTCACGAAAAATTGCCGTGCTGCACTTCAAGGTCACAATGTGGCCCTTTATCCTTGTCCTCAGTTGACTACATATGGACGACGAATCTCATATTTTTTCACGGAAGATATGAGTGCCCTCGGAAAGCGCGGAGTATGTGCATGAATTGGCGACGTTTAGGTGTATTGGGTCTTATGCTGACATCCGTGGGGCTGGTTATGCCGCAGGCAATGGCGCAGGATGCGCCTGCAACACCTCCCAAAGAAGTGCCGCTCAGCCGCGCTGATATGCAACTTTCCTTCGCTCCTCTTGTGAAAGAGACGACACCAGCTGTTGTGAATGTCTATGCGGCGCGACAGGTGCAGGCACGGGCACAATCGCCATTTGCAGGCGATCCGTTCTTCGAGCAGTTTTTCGGGCGGCAGTTCGGGGAAAGCAAGCCACGTATCCAGCAGTCGCTCGGGTCCGGCGTGATTGTCGATAGTTCAGGCATTGTCGTGACGAACAATCACGTCATCAAGGATGCCGACGAAATCAAAGTCGCCTTGTCGGACGGTCGCGAGTTCGAAAGCAAGCTGCTTCTGCGTGATGAAACCACGGACCTTGCCGTGTTGAAAATTGAAGCCAAGGACAAGTTTCCAGTGTTGGGCCTCGGCAATTCCGACGAAGTCGAAGTTGGCGATCTGGTGCTGGCCATCGGCAATCCGTTCGGCGTCGGACAGACTGTGACGAGCGGTATCGTGTCGGCGCAATCCCGAACACAGGTTGGCATTTCCGATTTTGATTTCTTTATCCAGACGGATGCGGCTATCAATCCCGGCAACTCCGGTGGCGCATTGATTGACATGCGCGGACGCCTGATAGGTATCAACACAGCGATCTATTCACGTTCTGGCGGTTCCGTGGGCATCGGCTTTGCTATTCCGTCCAATATGGTCCGCGCTGTCGTGGAAGCTGCGCAGAATGGCAGCAAAAGTTTCGAGCGCCCCTATATCGGCGCGACTTTCCAAGGGGTCACCTCCGATCTGGCCGAAGGGCTTGGAATGGAAAAGCCCTACGGTGCCCTGATCACGGCAGTTGCAAAAGGTGGTCCTGCAGAAGCCGCAGGGCTGAAGATCGGCGATGTGGTTCTGTCCGTTCAGGGCGTTCGTGTCGATAATCAGGATGTACTTGGTTATCGTCTATCGACGGCTGGCATTGGTAACACCGTGTCGGTCGAAATCATGCGGGATGGAAAGAACCAGACCATCCCGGTGAAGCTTTCCAAAGCGCCTGAAGTCAAGGAAACTGCGCCGCAGGTGATCAAGGGCGATAATCCCTTCGCCGGTGCAGCTGTTCTTGTGCTGACGCCATCCACCGCTAAAAAGCTGCGTCTCAAGAGTGAAAGCCAGGGGGTGGTCGTTGTTGACGTCTATTCCGGCTCGCCGGCGGCACGGCTCGGATTGCGCCCGGGCGACATTGTTCGAAGCATCAACGGAAATCCTATCCGCTCCGTGGAGGACATGACCGCGATTCTGGATGGGGGACGTGGTCTTGCCTGGCGGCTTGAGGTGGAACGCAACGGAACGTTGTTGCGTCAGTTCGTGCGTTAAAACTGTCGGCCAGTATATCGCCAAAAGTTGCATGCCGCTTCGGGTAGCATTATGCCTGAAGCGGCATTTAATTTATCGATCGAGCGAATGAAATGAGCGATCTTTTCTCAGCAGCGGCAGACCCGAACGCGGACCGCAACCGGCCGCTTGCTGACCGTCTGCGCCCGAAGCATTTGTCGGAAGTAACCGGTCAGGAACATCTGACCGGGCCAGAAGGTGTGCTGACGCGCATGATTGCATCCGGTTCGCTCGGTTCCATGATCTTCTGGGGACCTCCGGGAACCGGCAAGACGACCGTTGCCCGCCTGCTTGCCGGAGAAACTGATCTCGCGTTTGAGCAGATTTCGGCGATCTTCTCCGGCGTTGCCGATCTCAAGAAGGTTTTCGAGACTGCTCGTGCGCGGCGTATGTCGGGCCGGCAGACACTGCTTTTCGTAGACGAAATTCATCGCTTTAATCGCGCCCAGCAGGATTCATTTTTGCCGGTCATGGAAGACGGCACTGTTATCCTGATCGGCGCCACGACGGAAAACCCGTCTTTCGAGCTCAATGCTGCTCTTTTGTCACGGGCGAGGGTGCTTACTTTTCATCCCCATGATGGCGAGAGCATTGCAACACTTCTGACCCGTGCCGAAGAGCAAGAAGAACGTCCATTGCCGCTGGACGAGGAAGCACGGGTAAGCCTTGTTCGCATGGCTGACGGCGATGGACGTGCTGCGCTGACGCTTGCCGAGGAAGTCTGGCGTGCGGCCCGTCCCGATGAAGTTTTTACTGCCGAAAAGCTGCAGGATGTCGTGCAACGTCGCGCCCCGGTTTATGACAAGGGGCAGGACGGGCATTACAATCTGATTTCGGCGCTGCATAAATCCGTTCGGGGATCGGACCCTGACGCAGCGCTCTACTATCTTTCTCGTATGTTCGATGCGGGCGAAGATCCGTTATATCTTGGGCGGCGGCTGGTGCGTATGGCGGTGGAAGATATCGGCTTGGCCGACCCGCAGGCACTGGTCATCTGCAACGCCGCCAAGGATGCCTATGACTATCTTGGTTCGCCGGAAGGCGAACTGGCGCTCGCACAGGCCTGTGTTTATCTTGCAACGGCTCCGAAATCGAACGCCGTCTATGTGGCCTATAAAGCCTCAATGCGTGCGGCCAAGGAGAACGGTTCACTGCTGCCGCCGAAGCATATTCTCAACGCGCCGACCAAGCTTATGAAGAATGAGGGCTACGGCGATGGCTATGCCTATGACCACGACCAGCCAGACGCGTTTTCAGGACAGGATTATTTCCCGGAAAGCATGGGCAGGCAAAAATTCTATGATCCGCCGGAGCGGGGTTTTGAGCGAGATATCCGCAAGCGCCTCGAATACTGGGCGCGGTTGCGACAGGAGCGCCAGGGACGCCGTTGAAGTTTGGAGCAGTTCTGTTCCGGCGCAATCGCTCTAACCATTGGTTTTCACGCAGTTTCGACCGTTGAAAATGCGCTATCCCCATAGTTATCCACATTCATCCACAGTTCGGGCCGCTGTCGTGTTGGCAGCGGCTTTTACTTTGCTTCTTCACGCGAGTTTGAAGGCCCCGGAAAGGGGTGACCTGTCGTTAGAAAGGTCTTCTTAATTTTTACGCTTTATCAATCTTTGCAAAGAGACGAGGTTTTCCATGATGCGCGTTTTGTTTCTCGTCGCGCTCGTGATCCTAGGAGGCTGCGCGACTGCCCCACGGCAGGTCAACAATGTGTGTGCGGTCTTCGATCAACGCGACGGTTGGTTCAATAACTGGCAGACGGCTGCCACGCGGGTTTCGCGCGAGTTCGGCGTGCCGGTTCCGGTTCTGATGGCCACAATCTATACCGAATCCGGCTTCCAGCCCTATGCACGCCCGCCACGGACCAAGATTCTCTGGATCATACCGTGGAAGCGGGCTTCCAGCGCCTATGGCTATTCCCAGGCGCTGAACGGCACGTGGGATCGTTACAAGCGGGAAACCGGTCGCTGGACTGCATCGCGCACCAATTTCGCGGACGCTATCCATTTCATTGGCTGGTATCACTATCAAAGCTATCTGAAAAACGGCATCAATCGCGCCGATGCATATAGCCTTTATCTCGCTTACTATTCGGGTCACGGCGGTTACGCTCGTGGTGTCTGGCGCGGGAATGCTACAGCGCTCAATGGCGCAAAACGTGCCCAATCCATGGCCAATCGTTACGCCACGCAGTTGCGCAGTTGCGGAGGCTTCAGTTAAAAAGCGAAAGGCTGGATTCAAACTCGCATTTGAGACACCATCCGGCCTTAATCGC
This sequence comes from Brucella lupini, assembly GCF_002252535.1. Classification (NCBI taxonomy): domain Bacteria; kingdom Pseudomonadati; phylum Pseudomonadota; class Alphaproteobacteria; order Hyphomicrobiales; family Brucellaceae; genus Brucella; species Brucella lupini. The sequence continues at coordinate 223,476 of NZ_NNRN01000031.1, read as the reverse complement.
TATTATCATGCGACGGATTCGCTAATTGAGGATGACCATTTCATGCTGAAGAAGATCGGTATTGCCCTTTTCGCCGCCACATTTCTGGCAGGCTGCACCACCGACCCCTATACCGGGGAACAGAAGATGTCGAACACCGCAGGTGGTGCTGCGATTGGCGCGGCTGTGGGCGCTCTTGGTGGCCTGATGGTCGGCGGTTCCAGCCGTGCACAGCGCAATGCCGTTCTGATTGGTGCCGGTATTGGTGCACTTGGCGGCGGCGCAATCGGCAATTACATGGATCGTCAGGAAAACGAGCTCCGTGCACAGTTGCAGGGCACTGGCGTGTCTGTGACCCGTAACGGCGACCAGATCATCCTTAATATGCCGTCCAGCATCACTTTCGATACCGATCAGGATCAGGTGAAGAGCCAGTTCTACCCGACGCTTAATTCGGTCGCGATTGTACTGCGCAAATTCAACCAGACACTTGTGGACGTTTATGGCCACACCGATTCGACCGGTAGCGTCAGCCACAATCAGGCTCTTTCGCAGCGCCGCGCCGCGTCGGTCGCGAGCTATCTCGGTTCGCAGGGTATCGATCCGCGTCGCTTCGCCGTTATCGGCTATGGCGCGAGCCAGCCCGTTGCCACTAACGCAACACCGGAAGGCCGTGCGCAGAACCGTCGCGTGGAAATCCAGATTTCTCCGCTTCGCGCCGCCAGCTGATTCCCTTCCGAGGGTTAATAGGCTTCAAACAACGCAGTTCTTCGATAGAAGGGCTGCGTTTTTCTTTGCTTTTCCGAATCGGTGGATGGGCAGTTTGGTTTGAATTAAGTTAATTCGTGGATAGTTCGATTATTTTCGTAATTGTTGATGTTAGAGAACGATTATAGAACAAAATTTCGGAACTGTTTTTAATCAATGAGTTAGCCCTATTGTCAAATGAGAACAAAACGAATACAAATAGATCATAGCAACGAGCCTGCCGGGCTTCTAGCGAGACAAGAGGATGGTGTAAGATGTCTCAGAATTCATTGCGACTTGTTGAGGAAAATTCAGTGGACAAGACTAAGGCTCTCGATGCGGCATTGTCGCAAATCGAAAGGGCGTTCGGTAAGGGCTCGATCATGCGTCTGGGGAAAAATGCCCCGGTTATCGAGATCGAAACTGTTCCGACCGGCTCGCTTTCTCTGGACATCGCGCTGGGTGTCGGCGGCTTGCCCAAAGGACGTATTGTTGAGATTTACGGACCGGAAAGCTCCGGTAAGACGACACTCGCGCTGCACACGATTGCGGAAGCACAGAAGAAGGGCGGTATCTGTGCATTCGTCGATGCGGAACATGCGCTTGATCCTGTCTATGCACGCAAGCTGGGTGTCGATCTGGAAAACCTGCTGATTTCGCAGCCAGATACGGGTGAGCAAGCACTTGAAATCACCGACACGCTTGTGCGTTCGGGCGCCATCGACGTTCTCGTCGTCGACTCCGTCGCAGCCTTGACGCCACGTGCGGAAATCGAAGGCGAAATGGGTGACTCCTTGCCTGGCCTTCAGGCTCGTCTCATGAGCCAGGCGCTGCGCAAGCTTACTGCTTCGATCTCGCGGTCGAACTGTATGGTGATCTTCATCAACCAGATTCGTATGAAGATCGGTGTGATGTTCGGTTCGCCGGAAACGACGACTGGCGGTAACGCTCTCAAGTTCTATGCTTCGGTTCGTCTCGATATTCGCCGTATCGGTTCGATCAAGGAGCGCGACGAAGTTGTTGGCAACCAGACCCGCGTGAAGGTCGTCAAGAACAAGCTTGCGCCGCCCTTCAAGCAGGTCGAATTCGACATCATGTACGGTGCTGGCGTTTCCAAGACCGGCGAGCTGGTCGATCTTGGCGTAAAGGCCGGTGTCGTCGAGAAGTCCGGTGCGTGGTTCTCGTATAATTCCCAGCGACTGGGACAAGGCCGTGAAAACGCCAAGCAATATCTCAAGGACAACCCGGAAGTGGCCCGCGAGATCGAAACCACGCTTCGTCAGAATGCCGGTTTGATTGCCGAACAGTTCCTCGAAGATGGCGGACCAGAAGACGATGCGAGTGACGCTGCCGAAATGTAAGATCGCCAGCATCGAATGAATTATCGAAGCCCCGTGCAATTGCATGGGGCTTTTTGTTTAGCAGTGGGTGTTTTTGCGAAGTGAATGGTGCTGGTTTTATCGCTTTCCGGCAGAAATTGCTTTTATGGCGCAGCGTACTTATCTGGACAGAAAAGCAAGGCACCGCTAAAAGCGGTCAACCGAAAACTCCACTTTACCTCCTGGCAGTGCGGGAGAGCCTCGGGCCTTCAATAACGGTTGGCGGCTATGGGAGTTTGAACAGGATAATTGATACAGCTTTCTGCAGAGCTGTATCCGTGCAGGGCAAAAAAGCCCAAGGGTGACTTATGGCTGGCGTCAACGAGATTAGGTCCACATTCCTCGATTATTACCGCAAGAACGGGCATGAGGTCGTTCCATCGAGCCCACTTGTCCCACGCAACGATCCGACGCTGATGTTCACCAATGCGGGTATGGTTCAGTTCAAGAACGTTTTTACGGGTCTTGAACACCGTTCCTACAATCGCGCGACGACTTCCCAGAAGTGCGTGCGTGCCGGTGGCAAGCACAACGATCTGGACAATGTCGGCTATACCGCTCGTCACCATACGTTCTTTGAAATGCTCGGCAATTTCTCGTTTGGCGACTATTTCAAGGAAGATGCCATCAGCTTCGCCTGGAACCTGATCACGAAGGAATTCGGCCTTCCGAAGGACAAATTGCTCGTCACCGTTTATCACACGGACGACGACGCTGCGAATTATTGGAAGAAGATTGCGGGTCTTTCCGATGACCGCATTATCCGCATCGCTACAAGTGATAACTTTTGGGCTATGGGCGATACCGGCCCGTGCGGTCCATGCTCTGAAATCTTCTTCGACCACGGCGACCATATCTGGGGCGGACCTCCCGGATCGGCTGACGAAGACGGTGACCGTTTCATCGAAATCTGGAACCTCGTTTTCATGCAGTTCGAGCAGATTACGCCCGAACAGCGCATCGACCTGCCGCGTCCGTCTATCGACACCGGAATGGGGTTGGAGCGCGTCGCTGCGGTTCTGCAGGGCGTGCACGACAATTACGATATCGATCTCTTCAAGGCATTGATCCGCGCTTCGGAAGAAGCAACCGGCGTCAAGGCTGAGGGCGAATTCCGCGCCAGCCACCGCGTGATTGCCGATCATCTGCGCGCTTCGAGCTTCCTGATCGCTGACGGTGTTCTGCCGTCCAACGAAGGCCGCGGTTATGTGTTGCGCCGCATCATGCGCCGCGCAATGCGTCATGCCCAGCTCTTGGGCGCCAAAGAGCCGTTGATGTGGCGCCTGCTGCCAGCCTTGATCCGCGAGATGGGACAGGCCTATCCGGAACTGATCCGCGCCGATGCCTTGATCTCCGAAACGCTCAAGCTTGAGGAAACCCGTTTCCGCAAGACGCTGGATCGCGGTCTTGGCCTCCTGTCGGATGCGACGGAAAGCCTTGTTGAAGGGGATCGCCTCGACGGCGAAACCGCTTTCAAGCTTTACGACACCTATGGCTTTCCGCTGGATCTGACGCAGGATGCACTTCGTCAGCGCGGTATTGCCGTCGATACGGATGGCTTCAGTGCCGCCATGGAGCGCCAGAAGGCCGAGGCCCGTGCGAACTGGGCTGGTTCTGGTGAAGCTGCAACCGAAACGATCTGGTTCGGTATCAAGGATAAGGTCGGTGCGACGGAATTTCTCGGATACGAGACCGAGGTTGCCGAAGGCGTTATCACTGCGCTTGTCCGCGATGGCGCGGAAGTACAGTCCGTTGCTGAAGGCGATGTTGTTTCGGTCGTAGTCAACCAGACCCCGTTCTATGGAGAATCCGGCGGCCAGCAGGGCGATACCGGCACGATCTCCGGAGAAGGTTTTGCTATCGCAATCAAGGATACGCAGAAGAAGGGCGAGGGCGTCTTCGTTCACATCGGCGAAGTCACCAAGGGGACGGCGAAGACCGGCGATGCGGTCGAGCTGAAAGTGGATTCGGTACGCCGCACGCGCATCCGCTCTAACCATTCGGCGACGCACCTTCTGCATGAGGCGCTGCGTGAAACGCTCGGCAGTCATGTTGCACAGAAGGGTTCGCTCGTTGCACCGGATCGTCTGCGTTTCGACTTTTCGCATCCGAAGCCGATTTCGGCTGAAGAGCTGACGCAGGTGGAAACTCTCGCCAACGAAATCATTCTGCAGAACGCTCCTGTCAGCACCCGCCTGATGGCCGTTGACGATGCCATTGCCGAGGGTGCCATGGCACTGTTCGGTGAAAAATATGGCGATGAAGTTCGTGTTGTTTCCATGGGCACCGCCAAGCACGGTTCGAAGGAAGGCAAGGCCTATTCGGTGGAACTTTGCGGCGGTACGCATGTGCGCCAGACCGGCGATATAGGTCTCGTCCGCATTGTTTCGGAAGGCGCGGTTGCCGCTGGCGTTCGTCGTATGGAAGCGCTGACGGGTGAGGCAGCACGTCTTTACCTTGAAGAGCAGGACGAGCGCGTAAAGGCCATCGCCGGTGCATTGAAGACGACACCGTCTGAAGCACTGGAACGTGTCAACGCATTGCTTGATGAACGCAAGAAGCTGGAACGCGAACTTGCTGATGCGCGCAAGAAGCTTGCGCTTGGCGGTGGTTCGGCAGATGGCGGCAGCGCCGTTGAAGCTGTGAATGGCGTCAACTTCCTCGGCAAGATCGTAACTGGCGTTTCCCCGCGTGATCTCAAGCCGCTTGCCGACGAAGGCAAGAAGCAGGTCGGCTCCGGTGTGGTGCTGTTCATTGGTATCGGCGAAGATAGCAAGGCCAGCGCGGTGGCCGCGGTGACGGAAGATCTGGTTGGTCGCTTTAGTGCGGTTGATCTGGTTCGCGCTGCTTCTGCGGCCCTCGGTGGCGCAGGTGGCGGCGGTCGCCCGGACATGGCGCAGGCCGGCGGGCCGGATGGCGATAAGGCCGACGCCGCGATTGCAGCAGTCAAGGCACTGATCATCTAATTCAAAAGGCCGGGTTAACCCGGCCTTTTTTATCGGTGGAATTAAGCCGCATGAATTGTGCGGCTGTCGTCAGGCGCTTCGCTTCGTTCATCCAGACCATAGTCACGCATGACGCTGGCTACACGCAAACGGTAGTTTTCAAAAACACCATTGCGGCCTTGCCCCTGTGCTACCCTATGAGATGGCAGGTTGCGCCATTCACGCACCGCATCGTCGTCGGGCCAGAACGAGAGCGAAAGCAATTTGTCGGGATCGGCCAGGCTTTGAAAACGCTCGATCGACAGAAAACCGTCAATCCTGGAAAGATCTTCGCGCAGGCTTGCGGCAATATCCAGATACTGTTCACGCCTGTTGCCATCGGCTGGCCAGACTTCGAATATGACGGCAATCATGGCTTGATGAACTCCTCATGCGGTGCGGATTGGAGTTTAAGGAAGATGCGGTCTTCGGATCGGATGAATTGTTCTCTGCGCGCAAACTCGTAATTCTCGCGTCCCAGCGGATCGGCGGCAAGCCGTGCCCGATATGCTTCATACGCGGCAAGGTTTTCGACTGAATAGACGCCGTAGGCTGTGGTCGACGAACCTTCATGCGGCCCGAAATAGCCGATGAGATCAGCGCCGCAGCGCGGAATCGCCTGTCCCCAATTGCGCGCATATTCTGCAAAGGCATCCGCTTTGAACGGGTCGATCTGATAGCGGATGAAACAGGTAATCATGCGTGTCTCCTTCAAAAGCATGTCTTCGATGCTGACAATGTAGCAATTGAAATTTCTCCATAGTTCGGTTAGCATCGAAGTATGAAAGATGGCCCGATCATAGCTTCTGTTGCCGCGCTCCTAGGTGATCCGGCGCGTGCAAACATGCTCACGGTGCTGATGGATGGTCGTGCGCTGACTGTCAGTGAACTCGCGTCAGCCGCAGGCGTGACGCTGCAAACCGCCAGCGGACATCTTGCAAAGCTCGATGCGGCCAATTTGTTGGTTGCGGAGAAGCAGGGGCGGCGCCGCTATTTCCGGCTTTCTGGAACAGACGTAGCGCAGGTCCTGGAAGGTTTGATGGGGCTTGCGCAACGCACCGGCGCTGTGCGGGGGCGGACCGGCCCGAAAGATCAGGCACTACGCAAGGCACGCATCTGCTATGACCATCTGGCCGGTGAGCGTGGCGTGGAAATGCTCGATGCCTCGCATCGGCTTGAGCTGATTGTTGACGACAATGAGCCGGTGCTGACAGAGAAGGGCAAGTCGTTTTTCAGTTGCCTTGGCGTTGATGTGACTACTCTGGAGCAGGGCAAGCGCCCGGTCTGTCGTCACTGCCTCGACTGGAGTGAACGTCGCAACCATCTGGGCGGAGCGCTCGGTGCAGCGCTGTTGAACCATTTCATTTCAAAGGGCTGGGCACGCCGCGAAGCGGGGCGTGTCATCGCGTTTTCGCCAAAAGGTGCACAGGCATTCTCACGCACGTTTGAGCTGGCTGGCCAGATTACGTGACCTGAACAGCCAGCATTATGTTGTTAATGCTGTGTGGCTGCGGCTGCTGCCTCGTCCAGTTCCGTGGCGCGCTTCATGGCAGGACGATCTTTTAGTCGGTCCCAATAGGCGACGAACGCTCCTCTGGCCGGCAACGTGCCGAAGCGCAGGCCCCAGCCGATGTGCGAGCCGACATAAACGTCAGCCGCCGTGAAGCGGTCGCCGGTGATGTATGGATGGTGCGAAACCGCTTTCTCCAATGTGTTGACCACTGTATCGTAATTGCCGTAGCCGACCATTCCCTGCTTGTCTGCGGGGATTTCAAAGCCGAGCGCATGGTTGGACAAGGCGGCTTCCACAGGACCAGATGTAAAGAACAGCCAGCGGAAGAAATCCGCGCGCTCATTGGGGTGAGGCGCCAGACCAGCTTCGGGAAATGTTGTTGCCAGATAGGCGCAGATTGCAGCCACTTCCGTCACCACCGCATCGCCGTGGCGCAGGGCAGGAACTTTGCCCATCGGATTGATTGTGCAGTAGTCAGGCCCCTTCATCGGTGGCCCGAAATCCAGAATTTCCACATCATAGGGTTTGCCGATCTCCTCCAGCATCCAGCGCGCGATGCGTCCGCGCGACATCGGGTTGGTATAGAGCTTCAACTCAGCCATTTCATCCTCCCTGTAAGCGGTGGCAGGATGCGCTTTTTCCCTTGAAAAGGAAATGAAAAAACCCGGCAGCGAGGCTGCCGGGTTTTCCATATCGACGATAAGCGTCGAATATTTTATCAGGCGGCCATGGCCTTCTGAAGGTTCTCGTCGATCTTGTCGAGGAAACCGGTGGTCGAGAGCCAAGGCTGATCCGGACCGATGAGCAGAGCCAGATCCTTGGTCATGTAGCCGCTTTCAACGGTGTCGACGCAGACCTTTTCCAGCGTGTCGGCAAAACGCTTAAGCTCGGCATTGTCGTCGAGCTTGGCGCGGTGTGCGAGACCACGCGTCCATGCGAAGATCGAAGCGATCGAGTTGGTCGAGGTTTCCTCGCCCTTCTGATGCTGGCGGTAGTGACGGGTAACGGTGCCGTGTGCAGCTTCTGCTTCAACGGTCTTGCCATCCGGCGTCATCAGAACCGAGGTCATCAGGCCGAGCGAGCCAAAACCCTGAGCCACGATATCCGACTGCACGTCGCCGTCGTAGTTCTTACAAGCCCAAACATAGCCGCCGGACCACTTGAGCGCCGAAGCGACCATGTCGTCGATGAGGCGATGTTCGTACCAGATCTTTGCAGCCTTGAACTTGTCAGCGAATTCGGTCTGGTAAACTTCTTCGAAGATGTCCTTGAAGCGACCGTCATAAGCCTTGAGGATAGTGTTCTTGGTCGAGAGATAGACCGGGTAGTTGCGCTGCAAGCCGTAGTTCAGCGAAGCACGGGCAAATTCGCGGATCGATTCATCGAGGTTGTACATGGCCATTGCCACACCAGCCGCCGGAGCCTGATAGACTTCGTGTTCGATGGTCTCGCCATCTTCACCGACGAACTTGATCGACAGCGTGCCCTTGCCCGGGAATTTGAAATCGGTCGCGCGGTACTGATCGCCGAAAGCATGACGGCCAACGATGATCGGCTGGGTCCAGCCCGGCACGAGGCGCGGAACGTTCTTGCAGATGATCGGTTCGCGGAAGATCACGCCGCCGAGAATGTTGCGGATCGTGCCGTTTGGCGACTTCCACATTTTCTTGAGCTTGAATTCTTCAACGCGGGCTTCGTCCGGGGTGATGGTTGCGCATTTTACGCCAACGCCGTGTTCCTTGATGGCATTAGCCGCATCAATGGTAACCTGGTCATTGGTGGCATCGCGGTGCTCGACTGACAGATCGTAATATTTCAGATCAATGTCGAGGTAGGGATGGATCAATTTGTCCTTGATGAACTGCCAGATGATGCGGGTCATTTCATCGCCGTCGAGTTCAACGACCGGGTTCGCAACCTTGATTTTTGCCATGGATGAAGCCTCTTTTTCAATGCGTCGCGCCCGTATAGCACTCACGACGAATAAGGCAAAGCGTAAGAGGCTTATTCTTTGGCCTATAGAGCGTTTAGGCGGTCAAAATTTCGGGAGAGACTTGCGAAAAGCGTGAAATGGCTTTTGACGGCACCGATTATGCGGCGCGGTGTGCAGTGCGATTGTCATCACGAGATTTCTCCCAGGAAGATTGCCGCTGGCGATAGTTTTCCTGTTCCCTGACCAGAATGGTATCTGCATCCAGTGTAGAGATGGCGGTCGACTTGTCTGTGGGAACAAGGCCGTTCAGCTGCAACGAAAGATAGCGTCCACAGCAGACCCGCAGGAACGACGCGAAATTGTCGAGGTCGTGCCCCTCATTCCGGGATTCATCGTAAAGCTTGCCGATAAGGCGGCTGACCGTGAGATCATCGCGTGCTGCAATATCTTCGAGAGCCCACCAGAAGAAATTCTCAAGCCGGACGCTTGTCACGACACCATCGATGCGTAGCGAACGTGTTACGCTCAGCCAGAGCTCAGGATCGGCACCGATGAACAGCCTGCACATGATTTCCTCCGGATCATTCTCCCAAACTTACTGTCGCGCAGTTTCGCCCTGCCTGCAACCTTGTTGGGAAACAGGCAGGGCGTTGCGATCAGCTGTGGGTGATCCTGGTGCCGAGCACAGTAAGGAACTGTGACAGCCACGCCGGATGGGCGGGCCATGCGGGCGACGTGACGAGATTTCCATCCGTAACCGCCTGATCGACCGGAATATCGGCATATTTGCCACCGGCGAGTTCAACTTCCGGGCGACAGGCCGGGTAGGCAGAACAGGTGCGACCTTCCAGAACGCGCGCTGCGGCCAGCAATTGCGCGCCGTGGCAGACTGCAGCGACTGGCTTGTTCGCTTCAAAGAAATGCTTCACCACGGCGATAACCTTATCGTCGAGACGCAGATATTCCGGTGCCCGACCCCCGGGAATGACCAGAGCGTCATAGTTCTCAGGCTTAACATCGGCGAAGGTCGCGTTCAGCGTGAAGTTATGGCCGGGCTTTTCTGTATAGGTCTGGTGGCCTTCGAAGTCGTGAATGGCTGTCGCGATATGATCGCCAGCCTTCTTGCCGGGGCAGACCGCATGAACCGTATGACCAACAGTCAAAAGCGTCTGGAACGGGACCATGGTTTCATAGTCCTCACCAAAGTCGCCGCAAAGCATGAGTATCTTCTTACCGGACATGGTTTCCTCCCTTTGATCCTGTATCTGGTGGAACAGTCTGGCATGAATGGGCAGCAAATAGGTGTTATCGGGCTACTACACAGGCTTTTCCCTAAAACACGTAAGGGGAATCTTTGCGATTCTGCGTCAATTATGTAAGGGAAACGCCACGATACGATAGCTAATGCGGAAGAGATCATGGCAGGAACAGATAAACAGCGCCCCTTCATCGCGGAAGGACCGGCAATCGTGCTGGTGGAGCCGCAATTGCCGGAGAATATCGGCATGGTGGCGCGCGCCATGGCGAATTTTGGTCTGGCTGAATTGCGCCTCGTCAATCCGCGCGAAGAGTTTCCGAGTGAGAAGGCAAGGGCGGCAGCCAGCAAGGCCGATCATGTGATCGACAATGCGGTAGTCTATGACGACCTGCCGTCCGCTATCGCCGATCTCAATTTCGTCTATGCGACGACGGCACGTGAACGTGATGGCTTCAAGCAGGTTCGCAGCGCCGTGGAAGCGGGGGGCGAACTGCGCCGTCGTTTCCGGACTGGTGAGAAGACCGGCATCCTGTTTGGCCGTGAACGCTTCGGTCTCAGCAATGAAGAGGTCGGTCTTGCGGATGAACTGGTGACGTTTCCGGTCAATCCGGCTTTCGCATCGCTGAATATCGCTCAGGCCGTTTTGCTGATGTCCTATGAATGGATGAAGTCGGGCCTTGAGACGGAAACGGAGACCGTGTTCCGCGGGCCGGAGCTTGAGATGGCGCCAAAACAGGAGTTGCAGGGGCTCTTCAATCATCTCGAAGAAGCCCTTGATGTTCGGGGATATTTCCGTCCGGAAGCCCGCAAGGAAATCATGGTCAACAATCTGCGCGCCGTGTTGACGCGTGCTGGTTTCGCATCCGCAGAACTCAAGTTGCTGCGCGGTGTTGTCACGTCGCTTGACGTGTTCACGCCGAAGAAACCACGCGGTTCCGGTGCCCCGGAAGGACGTGCGCGTAAGCCTGCGAGTGAGGCTCCGGCAATGAAGGACGAGGACGAATGAAAAACGCACCCGCTGTGAGCTTTGCCGCCATGCCTTCTGCCGATGTCGAAAGACCTATTTTGGTTTTCGACAGCGGTATCGGAGGCCTGACGGTTTTGCGCGAAGCGCGGGTGCTTATGCCGGATCGCCGCTTTGTCTACGTTGCCGACGATGCCGGGTTTCCCTATGGCGGATGGGAAGAGGATGCGTTGAGGGAGAGGATTGTCGAGCTGTTCGGCAAGCTCATTGCCGCCTATGACCCCGAGATCGCGGTCATTGCCTGCAATACGGCCTCCACGCTGGTGCTGGATGATTTGCGGCAAGCCTATCCTTCGGTGCCGTTTGTCGGCACAGTGCCAGCAATCAAGCCCGCTGCCGAAAGAACATCGTCGGGGCTTGTTTCCGTGCTGGCGACCCCCGGTACCGTCAGGCGTGCTTATACGCGCGATCTCATTCAATCTTTCGCCACCCAGTGCCATGTTCGTCTCGTTGGTGCCGATCAGCTTGCGACAGTAGCGGAAGCCCATATTCGCGGCGAAAAGATCGACGAGGCGCTGGTCGTGGAACAGATCGCCCCCTGCTTCATTGAGCAGGATGGTAACCGGACCGACATTGTCGTGCTGGCCTGCACGCACTATCCGTTCCTTGCCAATGTGTTTCGCCGTCTTGCGCCATGGCCGGTTGACTGGCTCGATCCTGCGGAAGCGATCGCCCGGCGTACCGTCTCGCTGCTGAAACCACGCCGCGCCGATGAAGAGCTGCATCATCACAACGATCTGGCGGTCGTGACATCCCGCAATCCGGACTATGCCATCCGCAGGCTCATGCAGGGTTTCGGTCTGCATTTTGCTTGAGCCCTTGTTCTCAAGGTCTTGAATTTTCCGGCTATGTAGCGATCATGGCAATGATCGTTTCATAGGGGAAGATGCAATGACGGGAACCATATCACAGATCACCCTGCCTTCGGGCCAGACGGTTCCAGCGCTCGGGCAGGGCACTTGGTATATGGGTGAGGACAGCACGCAACGCCGCTATGAAATCGAAGCACTGAGAAGCGGCATCGATCTCGGGATGACGCTGATCGATACGGCGGAAATGTATGCTGATGGAGAGGCGGAAGACGTTGTTGGCGAAGCCATTACGGGCCGTCGCGATGATGTGTTTCTCGTCAGCAAGGTATTGCCGTTCAATGCGTCACGGAAGGGTACAATCGAGGCCTGCGAGAGGAGCCTGCAGCGCCTTCGCACGGATCACATTGATCTGTATCTGCTGCATTGGCGTGGGCGATATCCGCTTGAGGAGACTGTCGCTGCGTTCGATGAATTACAGCATGCTGGAAAGATAGTGAGCTGGGGCGTCAGCAATTTCGATACGGATGACATGAAAGAACTCGTCGGTATAGCTGGCGGCAAGGCCGTTGCAACGAACCAGATACTTTACAATCTGACGCGGCGCGGCCCAGAATTTGATCTGATGCCATGGTGTGCCGGGCGTAAGATTCCGCTGATGGCTTATTCGCCTATCGAGCAAGGTCGATTGCTGGGCAATTCCGTACTGGCGGAAATTGCAAGCGAGACGGGAGGAACGCCAGCCTCAGTTGCGCTTGCGTGGGCAATGCGCAGCGGCAATGTGATAGCAATTCCAAAGTCGTCCAATCTGCATCATGTGCGGGATAACAGAAAAGCCGCAGACTTGCGGCTTTCCGAAGATCAATTGAAACGTCTGGACCGGGCTTTCGCACCCCCATCCCGAAAGACGGCGTTGGAAATGCTCTAACCCGCGTCTTTCTGGCGAGTGTCCTTCTTCGCCTGAGCGACACTTGCGGCCTTACGGAGTCGTCCACGCTCTGCAGGGCGGACAAGGCTGTCATATTTCTCGTTCGGGATGTTGCGCATGCCGTTCAGCGCATGACGCGTGTTGAAATCCTTGCCTTTCTTTTCGTTTGCTTCCTTGGTCGCAAGCGCGTTTCGTGCATTGGCGATCAGTTCGGCGCTGGCTGACATGCGACGACGGCGTTCAACTTCGGTGTTGATGCGACGCACCGCCATAGCCAGAACGGAAACTTTCAGATGTGAACCTTCATCCGCCTTGGAGGGTGTCGCGCCACGAGCGGCTCCCTTTCCGCGCACTTCGCGCCTGCGCTGGTGGGCCTGATCTTTTGCCTTCTTGCGGCGTTCGCGGATCAGTTTCGCCAGATGAGAAAGTTCTTCGTCGGGGACGTTCTGCAAAAAAGGATGGTGCGACTTTTCCACCAGCTCTTTTTCGTCGGCATTGAGAGCACGAGCTTCCTGCTTCTTGGTGACGGCCATGGGACATCCTTTCTGCTAACGATAAGAATTCTCCGGAGAAGATATAGGCGTGAACATCCCACCGGAAAGATCGGGTTGCTTATTCTGGTTCTTCGGTCGAGTTTTTTTTGCTTTGCTCTTCAAGGTGCTTCAAGATTGCCTTCAGCTTGTCGAGAGGAAGGTGTTCCGCACCTATGGTCTCACTCCTGGCTGTTGAGACGATGGTCAAAATTTCATCGAGTTTTGCCTGTGTCGCGCTTGCTTCGCGATCCTGTGCGTTCTGGATAAGGAACACCATCAGGAATGTGATGACTGTGGTCGATGTATTCACCACGAGTTGCCAAGTATCCGAGAAGTCAAAGAAAGGCCCGCTAATGCCCCATAACAGGATGAACAAGGTTGCCAGCCCGAATGCCAGATAATGGCCTGCAAGTTCGGCGGCTTTTTCGCTGAGCTTTGTGAAGAACTGTGACATCGCAACCTCCAGACGACAGGCGAGAAACGCTTGATGGAGGGACGCGGTTCCGTAATTGCATAGATATGCGGAACTTTCAGGCGCTGGTCGACTTTTGATCCTCATAGAAAACGCGGAGGTTAAGCGATGGAAATTGTCGAAACCCGCATCAGTTCGGTTGGGGGCTTCAAGCTCTATATGGTGGAGTTCGTCACCGAGGGCGAAGAGAAGATCACTGTCAAAGTTGAGAACGAGACGGAAGCGGAACTGGCGCGCGATGAAGTGATACGTCGTGCCGCGATCAAGCTCGGCGAAGCGCTGGGCGTTGCATGTATGGAATGCGGCATTCAGCCTGAAAACCTGTTGACACGCCCCAGCGCGCGCCGCGCGGGTGACCGGGCAGAGCTGGAGCGCCAGCTTGAAGAGGGCTTGGAAGATACGTTCCCGGCCAGCGATCCAGTATCCGTTACGGGCTCGACGATTGCCGGCTTCGCCGGGCCGAAAAACTGAATGATGGTTCTAGAGCGGTTTCGGTTGAAACGGAGTCGCTGGAACCGCTTTGAGTATTTTTTCGTCGCATTATCTGACGCATCGAAGCGGGATCAGAAATCAGTCCAGTGAACTGATTTCCCCGCGTAGACGCTTTGCACTTTTGCTGGAAATGCTCCAAGCAAGAAGCCGGGCTATTCACCCGGCTTCTGAAGTTGTTCAGAAAATGAGTCCTGTAAAGGGCATATCCATCTGAGAATACTACAGATTACGACGTTTGCCTTCCATCAGGTCGAGCACGGCGCGGGCACAATCAAGCACATTCGAGCCGGGGCCGAAAACCGCCGCCACACCGTGGTCGAACAGATACTGATAATCCTGACGGGGAACGACGCCACCACAGACGACAATGATATTTTCCGCGCCCTTCCTGCGGAGCGTATCCACAAGCTGAGGCAGAAGTGTCTTGTGACCGGCTGCTAGCGACGAAACTCCAAGAACATGCACCTTGGACTTGATCGCCATATCGGCAGCTTCATCCGGCGTCTGGAACAGTGGCCCGGCCAGTATCTCGAAGCCGATATCGCCGAAGGCTGACGCAATGATTTTGGCACCGCGATCATGCCCGTCCTGGCCGAGCTTTGCCACCATCACTTTCGGCGTTTCGCCGATCTGCTTTGAAAAATCGCCAAGCCGCTCAACCAGCGTCTGATATTCGGGCTCGTCCTTATAGGCCGCGCCGTAAACCTTCTTGACGACCTTCGGAACTGCAGCATGATCGCCGAATGCGCGGCGCATGGCGTCGGAAATTTCTCCGACGCTGGCGCGAGCACGGGAGGCTTCAACAGCGGCGGCGAGAAGATTGCCTTCGCCGGTCTTTGCAACTTTTTCCAGTTCTGCCAGAGCTGCTTCGACTTTTGCCTTGTTGCGCGTTTCCTTGATGCGATTGAGACGTGCAATTTGCGACTGGCGAACAGCCGAATTGTCGATTTCCAGAATGTCGATTTCGTCTTCCTGTTCCAGCCGGAACTTGTTGACCCCGACAATGATCTCTTCGCCCTTATCGACCGCCGCCTGCCGTTTGGTCGCTGCTTCTTCGATGAGGCGCTTCGGAAGGCCGCTTTCGACCGCCTTGGTCATGCCGCCCAGACCTTCGACTTCCTCGATCAGCGCCCAGGCCTTTTCGGCCAGCTCGTTGGTGAGGTTTTCGATGTAATAAGAACCTGCCAGCGGATCGACCACTTTGGTTACGCCGGTTTCGTTCTGGAGGATGAGCTGCGTATTGCGAGCGATACGAGCCGAAAATTCGGTTGGCAAAGCAATGGCTTCATCGAAGGAATTGGTGTGCAGCGATTGCGTACCGCCAAGAGCAGCTGACATGGCCTCGAATGCGGTGCGGACGATATTGTTGTAGGGATCCTGTTCCTGAAGCGATACGCCCGAAGTCTGGCAATGCGTGCGTAGCATCAGCGAGCCGGGCTTCTTCGGATCGAATTCCTTCATGATGCGCGACCAGAGCAGGCGCGCGGCGCGCAGCTTGGCGATTTCCATGAAGAAATTCATGCCGATGGCGAAGAAGAATGACAGTCGTCCCGCAAATTCATCGACATTCAGGCCCTTGTTCAGGGCGGCACGCACATATTCACGCCCATCGGCAAGCGTGAAGGCGAGTTCCTGAACCAGTGTCGCGCCCGCTTCCTGCATATGGTAGCCGGAAATGGAAATCGAGTTGAACTTCGGCATTTCGGCCGCCGTATAGGCGATGATATCCGCAATGATCCGCATGGAGGGTTCCGGCGGATAGATATAAGTGTTGCGGACCATGAACTCCTTGAGGATGTCGTTCTGGATCGTGCCGGAAAGCTGGGCGCGGGGCACGCCCTGTTCCTCGCCCGCCACGATGAAATTGGCGAGGATCGGGATCACCGCGCCGTTCATGGTCATGGAAACGGAAATTTGTTCCAGCGGAATGCCGTCGAAAAGGATCTTCATATCCTCGACGGAATCGATGGCAACGCCAGCCTTGCCCACATCGCCTTCAACACGCGGATGGTCGCTATCATAGCCGCGATGCGTGGCAAGATCGAAGGCAACCGAAACGCCCTGCTGACCGGCAGCGAGAGCCTTGCGATAGAAGGCGTTGGATTCTTCGGCCGTCGAAAATCCCGCATATTGCCGGATCGTCCATGGACGACCCGCATACATGGTCGCACGAGGACCGCGCAAGAAAGGCTCGAAGCCGGGCAGGGTGCCCAGATGGTCGATGCCTTGAAGGTCATCTTCCGTATAGAGCGGCTTGACGTCAATGCCTTCTGGCGTTTGCCAAATGAGGCTGTCAGCTGGCCGCTTCAGTTCCTTCTCGGCCAATGCTTCCCAGTCTGCTCGGGTTGTGGGGCGCTCGCTCATATCGACCTCACTCAAATTCCATAATCAGTTCGTCTACGGCAAGGCTGGAGCCAGCCTCCGCTGTGATGCGCTTTACGGTAGCACGGCGTTCCGCACGCAGCACGTTTTCCATCTTCATGGCTTCTACGGTGGCCAGTGGCTGACCGGCTTCGACAGTTTCACCATCCTTGACGAGGATCGATGTGATGACGCCCGGCATCGGGCAGAGCAGCATTTTCGACGTATCTGGTGGCAGCTTTACCGGCATGAGTTTTGCGAGTTCTGCGACACGTGGCTTGCGGACGTGAGCGACCATATCCATGCCGCGCCAGCGCAGGCGCCAGCCAGTGCCCACGCGCGAAACCTTGATGGCAATGGGCTTGCCGCCAACGGTAAATGAGCCCAGATGGCTACCGGGATGCCAGTCGCTGGCAACTGGCAGGCTACCGCCATCCACGAAATTGATCGTCGTTCCGCCTTCGCCTTCCACAATGCGAACCGGCAGGGTGAACCCGCCAAGTGTCGCCACCCAATCAGTCGCGACCGATTGCTTTTCGCTGGAAATCCGTCCGGTAATCTGCATGTTGCGCTGTTCGATCGCCAGATTGATCTGGGCAGCAACCGCAGCAAGCACCCGCGCATCATCTTCCGAAACCGGGACGCCGACAAAGCCGTCCGGATATTCCTCGGCAATGAATGCGGTTGTGAGTGCACCTTCGCGGAAACGCGGATGATCCATTACTGCCGACAGGAAGGGCAGGTTGTGACCGATGCCTTCAACCTCGAATGCGTCCAGAGCATCTCCCATCGCATCGATGGCGCTGGTGCGATCCGGCCCCCAGGTGCAGAGCTTTGCGATCATCGGATCATAATACATCGAAATTTCGCCGCCTTCGAACACGCCAGTGTCATTGCGCACGATCGTACCATCCGAATTGCGGCCTTCGGCTGGTGGGCGATAGCGGGTCAACCTGCCGATAGAGGGCAGGAAGTTGCGATATGGGTCTTCCGCATAGAGGCGGCTTTCCATAGCCCAACCGTTGAGCTTCACGTCGCTCTGGTCGAAACGGAGCTTTTCACCCGATGCAACGCGGATCATTTCTTCCACGAGGTCGATGCCGGTAATGAGCTCCGTCACCGGATGCTCAACCTGCAAACGCGTATTCATTTCAAGGAAGTAGAAGTTGCGGCTGCCATCAACGATGAATTCCACCGTGCCTGCAGAGTAATAACCAACGGCCTTTGCGAGAGCCACTGCCTGCTCGCCCATGGCTTTGCGGGTGGCTTCATCAAGGAATGGCGAAGGTGCTTCTTCAATGACCTTCTGATTACGGCGCTGGATGGAACATTCGCGTTCGCCGAGATAGACAACATTGCCGTGCTGGTCACCCAGAACCTGAATTTCAATATGGCGCGGCTGGGTAACGAATTTTTCGATGAAGATGCGGTCGTCGCCGAAAGAAGACTTGGCCTCATTGCGCGAAAGCTGGAAACCTTCGCGGGCTTCGTCGTCGTTCCACGCGATACGCATGCCCTTACCGCCGCCGCCGGCTGAAGCCTTGATCATGACCGGGTAGCCGATGGATGTGGAAATGCGAACCGCCTCGTCGGCGTCTTCGATCAAACCCATATGACCAGGTACGGTGGAAACTCCGGCTTCGGAGGCAAGCTTCTTCGAGGTGATCTTGTCGCCCATGGCCTCAATTGCGTTCACCGGTGGGCCGATGAAGGTGACGTTGGCGGCTTTCAGTGCTTCAGCGAAACGCGGATTTTCCGACAGAAAGCCATAGCCGGGATGCACGGCATCTGCGCCGGTTTCCTTGATCGCAGCCAGAATCTTGTCGATGACGATATAGGACTGATTGGACGGCGCTGGTCCGATGTGGACCGCTTCGTCGGCCATTTTCACATGCAGCGCATTGCGGTCGGCATCGGAATAAACCGCGACCGTCGCAATGCCCATCTTCTTTGCGGTCTTGATCACACGGCATGCGATTTCGCCGCGATTGGCAATGAGAGTTTTCTTGATCATTTTATCTACTCAACTGAACCGGATCACAGCGGAATGGTGTCGTGCTTTTTCCAAGGCGTGCTCTGCTGCTTGTTGCGCAGGCTGGCAAAAGCGCGTGCAATGCGGCGGCGCGAGGAATGCGGCATGATCACCTCGTCGATGAAGCCGCGCTCCGCAGCCACGAACGGATTGGCAAAACGCGCTTCATATTCCTTCGTGCGCGCGGCGATCTTTTCAGGGTCGCCCAGCTCCGAACGGTAGAGAATTTCCGTTGCGCCCTTGGCGCCCATCACGGCGATTTCCGCCGTCGGCCAGGCGTAGTTGATATCTGCGCCGATATGTTTTGAGGCCATCACATCATATGCGCCACCATAGGCCTTGCGGGTGATGAGCGTGACCATGGGAACAGTTGCCTGGCTATAAGCGAAGAGCAGTTTTGCGCCGTGCTTGATGACGCCGCCATATTCTTGCGCCGTGCCGGGCAGGAAGCCCGGAACATCCACAAGGGTAAGGATCGGGATATTGAAGGCGTCGCAAAAGCGAACGAACCGGGCAGCCTTGCGCGATGAATCGATATCGAGGCAACCGGCAAGCACCATGGGCTGGTTTGCAACGACACCGATAGTCTGACCATCCATACGGATGAAGCCGGTAATGATGTTCTTCGCAAAAGATTCCTGAATTTCGAAGAAATCGCTTTCGTCGGCCAGTGCGTGGATAAGCTCCTTCATATCGTAGGGCTTGGTGGCGCTATCTGGAATCAGTGTGTCGAGCCGCATTTCGAGCCGGGCCGGATCATCGAATACCGGGCGCACTGGCGGCTTCTCGCGATTGTTGAGCGGCAGGAAGTCGAACAGAATGCGGACCTGTTCCAGCGCTTCAATATCGTTCTCATAAGCGCCATCGGCGACCGATGACTTTCTGGTGTGGGTCGAGGCACCGCCCAGTTCCTCCGCGGTGACAATTTCGTTGGTGACGGTTTTCACCACGTCGGGACCCGTCACGAACATATATGAGCTGTCACGCACCATGAAGATGAAGTCGGTCATGGCTGGCGAATAGACTGCACCGCCTGCGCAAGGGCCCATAATGACTGAGATTTGCGGTACCACACCAGACGCATCGACATTGCGCTTGAACACGTCGGCATAGCCCGCGAGTGACGCGACGCCTTCCTGAATGCGCGCACCACCGGAATCGTTGAGGCCGATTACCGGCGCGCCGTTCTTCATGGCCATATCCATGATCTTGCAGATTTTCTGCGCATGGGTTTCGGACAATGAGCCGCCCAGAACGGTAAAATCCTGGCTGAACACGTAGACCTGCCGGCCGTTGATCGTGCCCCAGCCCGTCACGACGCCGTCGCCAGCGACCTTCTGCTTTTCCATGCCGAAGTCGGTGCAGCGATGCGTGACATACATATCGAACTCCTCAAACGATCCTTCGTCGAGAAGCACTTCGATCCTTTCGCGGGCAGTAAGCTTGCCTTTGCCATGCTGGGCATCGATACGGCGCTGACCACCGCCAAGGCGGGCTTCCGTACGGCGGGCTTCGAGTTGCTCAAGAAGTTCCTGCATAAAGTCCCCACTTTTGGGTGGCCTTTGGAAGGCGAGTTATGAAACTGAAAACATAGTCTTTTTCTCCTTCCTGCTTAAAATCCGAAGGCGTTCTGGAAAAGCTTGAAAAGGTGCGATTGTGTAAGATATAAATTTGCAAATAGCGAAATGCGAATTTGCGAAAATGGCACCGAGAAAACTTTATATCGGCAGAAAGATACGCGAAATACGCGAGCAACATAAGGCAACCCAGTCGGGCTTTGCTGAACGCCTCGGTATTTCAACGAGTTATCTCAATCAGATCGAGAATAATCAGCGGCCTGTTTCCGCAGCCGTTTTGCTCGCGCTGGCTGAAAACTACCAGATCGATATAGGCGCCATTTCACTGGGTGATGATGATCGATTGCTTTCAGCTGTTTCCGAGGCACTGGCTGACCCCGTTTTCGACAATTACAAGCCGAACCTGCAGGAACTGAAGCTCATTACGCAAAATGCGCCGGGGCTGGCTCATGCGCTGATTGCCTGCCATCAGGCCTATCGCCGCAACAGCGAACAGCTCGCAAGTCTGGATAATCAGCTGGGTCGCGCTCCGTCTACTGCGGAGCCTGCGCCTTATGAAGAAGTTCGCGACTTTTTCCATTTTATCGACAATTATGTACATGAGATTGATATTGCCGCAGAAAAGCTGGCAGCGGAGCTAAATATTCCGGGTCGGGACATCGGTGTAGCCTTGCCGCAATATATGGCGGAGCACCACCGTGTGCACATTGCGCGGGCCGGGCCGGAGGAGGCAGTCCTGCGTCGGTTCGATCCTGCAGCACGGGTGCTTTATCTCAATCCTTATTCACCCGCTTCGACCCGCAATTTTCAGATTGCGTTCCAGATCGCCGAACTGGAAATGGAAGAACTGGTGAGCACGATTGCTGGACGAGCGGATTTTCGCTCTGCCGAGGCTGTTGAAATTTGTAAGATCGGCTTGCGCAATTATTTCGCCGGGGCGCTGATGCTGCCCTATCAGACATTCCTTTCAGCAGCCAAGGAGCTGCGCCATGATCTGGAGCTGTTGGCATCGCGTTTCGGGGCAAGTCTGGAACAGGTTGCGCATCGGCTTAGCACCTTGCAGCGTTCCGGCCATCGGGGCGTACCGGTGTTTTTTGCTCGCATAGACAGGGCCGGAAACATTACGAAGCGACACAGCGCTGCCAAGCTGCAATTTGCGCGCTATGGTGCTGCGTGTCCGCTATGGAATGTGCATCAGGCATTCGAGACGCCGGGACGGATCATTCGGCAGCTTGCCGAAACGCCGGATGGTGCGCGCTATCTTTGCATTGCGACAGAACTGACCAAGAGCGAGGGGGGATTCAATGCACCTCAGCGGCGCTACGCTATCGCCCTTGGCTGTGAGGTGGCCTACGCGCAGGATTTTGTCTATGCGGATGGGCTCGACATCGCAGTGCGCTCTGCCTTCGATCCGATTGGCGTTTCCTGCCGTATCTGTGAACGCGCTGAATGTGTGCAGCGCGCCGTTCCGCCGCTTAAAAGCAGATTGGCGGTCGATCACGACCGCCGCGGAATATTGCCTTATCGGCTGCTCTAGATATTTGTTTAACGCGCATCCCGAAAACCGTTTCACACTTTTCGGGATGCGCTCTGAATTTCAGAAGCCTGTATGTTCCTTGAGGAACTCGGTTTCCTCGTGGGTGGTATCGCGACCAAGCACCTTATTGCGATGGGGAAAGCGTCCAAAGCGTTCGATGATATCGTGATGCTGGCGGGCGAAACCGAGCGAGAACTCGTCGCCGAGCCTTTCATAAAGATCGACGCAGCGCTTCTGGTCGCTCAGATGCTCACTATGCATGAATGGCAGATAGAAGAACTGGCGTTGTTCGGGCGATAGTTTGCGGTCGAAATCGTGATCGAGCGCCTGCGCCGCCACATCTCGGGCCAGCCCGTCACTTTCAAAAGAACGCGGTGAACCACGGAACATATTGCGCGGAAACTGGTCGAACAGAATGGTGAGCGCAAGCGCACTTTCGGGCTGTTGTTTCCAGTGTTCCAGCTTGTCGGCGCGAGCATCTTCGTAAGCCGTCAGAAATTTCTCACGAATTTCCGCGTCGATCTCATCACTTTTGCTGAACCAGTTCTCTCGCATCTTCGGCGAGAACCAGAAATCGAGAACGTCCTTGGGTTCGATAGCCATGACAGGCCTCCTTTCTGGTTTTACTGTGCCTTCTGGTTTGTAGCTTCCGGCTGCGGGCAGGGCGGTTCGCCCTTGAAATTGCGCGACATGCAGGCGAATCGATCAAAACTCTTGCCTGTATCCATGGCCGCCTTACCAGCTCCCCCGCATCCGGCAAGAACGGCCAGAGAAATCAGAATAGCGAAGTTTTTCATGGGGGTCCTTTCAGGGGCCATGTGGTCTGCTTCTATAATAGGGATCGTGATCTTCAGTCGCAACAGCGACTCCGATTAACTGGAGCGGTTCCAGTTAAAACGGGTTCACTGGAACCGCTCGATCTCTTTGTTTTCGCATTATCCTACGCAAAACTGCTTCGCACTTTTGCTGGAGATGCTCTAGCCTCTACCACGATAGTTGGGCACGCCTTGTTCCGGTATCCAGACGTTCTGCGGCGCCGCTCCGGTCTGAAAGAAAACGTCGATGGGTATACCGCCACGTGGATACCAGTAGCCGCCGATCCTGAGCCATTCCGGCTCCAGCAGCTCGACGAGGCGCTTGCCGATGGTTACCGTGCAATCTTCGTGAAATGCACCGTGATTGCGGAAGGAAAACAGGAACAGTTTCAGAGATTTGCTTTCCACCAGCCACTGGCCGGGAACATAGTCGATGACCAGATGCGCAAAGTCTGGCTGTCCCGTCATTGGGCATAGCGAGGTGAATTCAGGTGCGGTGAAGCGCACACAGTAAGGCGTTCCCGCTTGCGGATTTGCGACCCTTTCAAGGATGGCATCTTCCGGATTTTGTGGGATCGAAGCGTTGGAGCCGAGCTGCTTGAGATCGGAATATATCGTCTTTTCAGACATTTGCGTGCCTTTGTTTCAAGCCACGTCGCAGTCTTGCAGCGCTTGATTGCGCTCATCCTTGTTTTGACCGGGTAGGCTGCGACCGGTGGCAAACTGCCAATGACCGGGAGCTAGCAGACCACAACCGTCTCGTAAAGAGTGCAAACAAAAGCCCGCGCATTGAGCGCGGGCATAAGTATCAGGCTGTTCTTGCTGTTCAGCGGCGATCAGAAATGGCGCACCCGATGGCAACACCGATGAGAATACCGATAATTCCGGCAGTTCCGAAAAGGGTCGTGGCTGTGCCTGGGTTTTCGCGAACCGTTTCGGCAACGACCTGACCGCGTTCACGCACGGCCTGCGCGGCATGACGGAAACGACCGGACGCATCATCCATGACATCCTCCGCGCGTTCTCTCAGCTCGCCAGAATGTGACGCCAGCGACTTTGAAAGGCGCTTCAGTTCAGTGCGCATATCGGCAATCTGCTTTTCGAGAGCCTGCTGGATGTCGTTCGTGATCTTTTCGTCGGCCATTTGAAGTCTCCGTTGAATTGATGACGATAAAACGAGTGAAAACGCGTTCGGTTCCATGCTGCGACAATGCGGTTAACAAACATGGTAAACCGCTCGTAAACCATTTTAATTTATCATTTTCGAATACAAGAACGATCTGGAGCGGGGCCAGAATGTATATCGAAAAAGATACGTTTGTCGGTGGCTGCGAGCCGGTAGCTGCGCGCGTTGTCCGCACTGCTCAGTTGGCCCGGCAATGTATTGACCAGCTTCAGTCTGATCATGTTCGTGCACATGCAGAAGCCGCATTGACGCTTTTGCTTGATGATCCTTCCCCGAAAGTTCGCATGGCTATTGCAGATGTGCTTTCGACCAGCGTGCATTCGCCTTTGCATATCGTAACGGCGCTTGCAGCCGATCAACCTGAGGTGGCGGGATATATCCTTGCACGCTCAAAGCTTCTTAGCGACGCTGATCTGATTGATCGTGTGGCCTATAGCGCTCCATCGATGCAGGTTTTGATTGCCGCGCGCCCGCATGTTTCATTCGCAGTCGCGGCGGCAATCGCCGAAGTCGGGAATAATGAAGCTGTTGCTGAAATGCTCTTCAACAGCTGCGCCCGTATCGCCCCCGTTTCGTTTCGGCGCATCAGCGAGCGCTGCGGACATGATGCTGTCGTACGGGAAGCCTTGCTGGCCCATCCGCATCTTCCGGCTGAATGCCGTCATCTACTCGCAGTGAAAGTCGGAGAGGTTCTCCAATCTCTTCCACTGGTGAAATTGCTTCTGGGTCAACGCCGCGCCGATAAGGTTGTAGGCGATGCGACCGCTCGTGCCTCAATGCAACTGGCGGAAAACTGTTCACAAGAAGAACTCCCGGCGCTGGTCGAACATCTGCGTCTGCGCGGTGAAATCACGACCAGTTTTGTTATCCGTGCCGTTGCCGGAGGCCGTATAGATTTCTTCGCCAGCTTGCTGGGCGCACTTTCCGATCTCGATGATAGGCGGATTTGTGCGATTATTTCGGGCGGACGTCCTGCTGCCCTTGCTGCGCTTCTTCGCTCTTCCGGATTGAGCGATGCCACGCATGCGCCCTTGATTGTTGCCATCGAGGCCTGGCGGGCGGTTGCTGCCGGGCGAAAGCGTATGGGCGCTGCGGAAATATCAGCACTCATGTGTGAGGCTGTCGGGGGCGGCCGATTTGCTGCTGCCAATGACGATCTGGCCGCATTGCTACGTTCGATCCATCTGGAATTCATGCGTGAAACGGCAGGCGACAGACTGAAGGCTATTCCCGCTGCCTGATCAGCCTTCTTGCCGGAAAGGGCGCATAAGGCTGAGGCCATAGCCAACAGCAATGCCAAATATGGCTCCGGCCGCCTTGAAAACAAAGTCTATGAACTCGCCGTGACGCCCAGGTGCCAAACGTTGCATCAGTTCGAAAAGTGCGGCGCAGCCGACTGTCAGCAGAAGAACACCCATCCAGTGGCGAGGATAGGCGAGGGCGAACAAGGCTCCGACCAGAAAGAAAGCCGCAAACCGCTCTAGATCGACGGGCTCACCTGTCACGGGGCGGAATTTAATCGGGCTGATCGTAACTGCAAGGATGGCCAGAAGTATCATCCAGGCGCCAATGCGCAAAAATCGCTTCATGAAGAGCGCCTTTATTCATCCGTATGATCGCCGGGTGGTTCATCTTGCTTCGGATCGCCACAACGTTGGTACATTCGGTCGGTTATTGACTTTTTCAATGCGTTACCGAATGGCAACTCATAATGGGAAATGACATCGACGCCCATACACCATTTAACGTCGTGAGGCGACAGGGCATAATTGGTTTCGAGAAAGCCAAGCGCGTAATTCATGCCTTCGTCGCATTGCTCTGTCTGACAGAAATTACCGTCTCTGGCGAGCTGACGAATCGAACCTTCTCCGATCTTCACGACAATTGGTTCGACGGCAAATGGGGCCGCGCCTATCACAGCGATGACGACAAGTCCGATCAAGGTAAATTTTATAGAGCGCCGCATGAATCGCCATTTGTAACTGGTTTCCGCAAGTTCATAACGCATGAGCGGCAATATGATGGCAAGTCGCAATCCATGGGAAATCAGCGGAAATTAAGGGGTTTCAGCTCAATACCCTTTGGAAAAGCCTTCACCGTTTGTGGCGGTAAGTGAAATTGATTATTCCGGTTTTCGGCCAAATTGTAGCTAGATGTATTTTAGTTCGCATCGGTTTAATGTTGACTTTTACGTAAATGGGGGAGCACAACTTAGCCTCTGAACACAATTCGGTTTAGAGGCTGGTCCGCTTGATATAAGGCAGGAATGTTGTGGTGCGCGAATATTATACGATCACAGAGTTGACGCGCGAGTTCGGTATTTCAACCCGTACTTTGCGCTTCTACGAAGATGAAGGCCTGATCGCTCCTGTGAGACGTGGCCGCACACGACTGTTCCGTCCCGCCGACCGTCATCTTCTCAAGCAGATTCTGCGTGGCAAGCGGCTTGGTTTTTCGATCGCCGAAATCCACGAAATCATCCAGATGTATCGTGAGCCGCCCGGCGAGACGGGGCAGCTGAAGCTGCTCATGAAGCGCGTTGAGGAAAAACGCGCCGATCTTCGCCAGAAGCGACGCGACATTGAGGAGACGCTGGGCGAACTCGACCAGATCGAGGAATCCTGCATCGAACGTCTTGCCGAACTGGGCGTCAATACCTGATCTGTTTTACTGAGTATCGGGCACCGGTGAGCACATTTGTGCGATATCCTGGACCGTGCTGTTGTTCTCCTGATCAATCTTGCCGCTAAAGACATCATCAAACAGTTTTGCCTTGTCCAACTCTGTTACGACACAGCCACAGAACTGCTGGCATAGCTGTTCGCTTCCGTTTTGCAGGCATGCAGCCACACAGGATTGCGTGAAAGCTTCTCGCGGTGTTGGCTGTGCCGGAGGCATCAGTTGTGAGAAGACATAAACTAGCGCGATCAGAACTGGCTGATGAATGAGATAAAAAGCCAGACTATGCCTGCCGATAAATGTCAGCGGCTTTTCAAGAAACTGGGGTTTGATCCCGCCAGCCAAGAGCTGAAGCCATCCAAAACGCTGAAACATGCGCGCCGCCGCCATGCCGATAAGGACAGCTCCGAACCAAGGAAACAGCGGCACATAATCGTTCGAACGCGGCGCTACGGTCGAAAGGCCGACCCAGCTGAGCGCGGGATTGTTGAAAATATCGGCGCTTGCGTAAAGTGGGGCGCTGATGACCAACGCTGCAATGATCAATGTTGCAATGGCGGGCAGCCGCAGGAAAATAAGACCGAGCACACTTGCCAGAGCGATCTGGTGAAGGATGCCGAAGAAGATGAAACTGTCCGGCGACATATACCATGTGACTGCTGAAATCGCGGCCGCAGCGATTACGATTTGTGTCAGCCGTTTCGCCATTGATTTCCAGCGAATCCCGTTGCCATGCGCCAGAACGAGGCTGAAGCCGACCAGAAACAGGAAGCTTGAAGCAATACAGCGGGCGAAAAGCTTCCAGCCCCCATGGGCAGTTGTGGCAGGCGCCATATAGCCGAAAAACTCAAGATCCCAGCCAAAATGGTAGATCGCCATGGCAATCAGCGCGATCCCACGCGCAATATCGATGCGCCCGAGACGAATACGGGACGAAGGTGCAATATCCTGGGGCGTGATGTTAGACATGGTTCCTTCCGGCCGGATAGCGCTATCCGGCGTTTTTCGATTCCCGGCAAATCTCTAACACAGGCTTTTGCAACACTATAGTATGCGGTCGCACACGGATTCGTGCTGGCATGGGCACGGACAGAGGGCTGGATATTGGAGAGCTTGATTGTTTTTTAGTCTGTCGAAGATTTTCTGGCTGTTTTTCCAACCTGTTACGATAATTCTCGTTCTTGTCCTGATTGCTTTTCTGGCCATATGGCGAGGTTCCCGACGGCTCAGTATGAGTGTGCTGGGGTTGTCTATCGCCATTCTGTTTTTTGCGGCTTTCACGACACTGGGTTCTGTTCTGCTTGCCCCGCTGGAGGATCGTTTCGCGAAGCCGGATGCAATGCCACGACATGTGGATGGGATCGTTGTTCTTGGCGGCTATATGAATGGCGACGTTAATGCCGGGCGCAAAGGTTTCGAGTTGAATAGCGCGGCCGACCGCATTTTCGAAGCGATGCGGCTGGCGAGATTATATCCAGACGCCAGGGTTATTGTTTCCGGAGGTGATGGAGCCTTTTTCGAAGAATCCGTCAAAGAGGCAGATAGCACGCGGCAGATGCTGGTAGATTTCGGCTTTTCCGGCGAACGTTACATCTATGAAAACAAGTCTCGGAACACGGTTGAGAATGCAATTTTCTCGAAAGAACTGGCCCAGCCCAAGCCCGGCGAAACGTGGCTTCTGGTGACTTCCGCATATCATATGCCGCGATCCGTTGGCTGCTTTCGCAAGGCGGATTTCGATATTGTCGCCTGGCCGGTAGACTACAAGACGCGCGCCAGCGAGCGTTTTGCCCTTTATCTCGAATCCCCGAATGAAGCGCTTTCGCGGTTCAGCGTGGCCATGCGTGAGTGGGTAGGACTTGCCGCTTACTGGTTGGCGGGCAAGACAGATATGCTTCTACCTCAAACCTGATGCCGCATTTCTGCCGTCACTTTAAAGCTTTTGTTAAGGTTATCTATTGGTAACTGATTGATAAAGAAAGCTTTCATGAAGCGTATGTTCAATCCTGAAAATTCATCGCCACAATTCAGTCGCTTTTCGCCGTTGCGTTCCGTTGTTCACGAAGCTATATGATTGGTAACAGCGTTGTGAAGGACGCTGTGTAAAAGAGTTGCACAACAAGGTTGCCAAAATCTCCATGGACGAAACCGTTCAAAAATCCTGCTGGGGCGTTACGCTCTGGGCAGTCGTTGGTCTCGCTGCTGTCATCCTCATGGCCTATCTGTTCTCCGTCTAGAGCATGTCTCCCGAAAGTGGGAACCGGTTTCGGGATAAAGACATGCGTGAAAACAAACGGATAGAGCATTTCCAATGAATCAAACAAAACAGGAAATGCTCTAGAAGTCAGGCGGCGTTACGTATTCCGGAAATTTGATGCCGCATTTCAGCATTCCGTTTGCGTTGATCCTTTCCTACACTATCTGATAGAGATACGCGGTTTCTGCGTTAGCGACTTTTTGCCGATTTTTGTCTAGAATGGACGATCAGGCAAATCGCGGGCGACGCTGCGATCAGGAATCAATCAGCCTTTATGACGGCTGCAGAAGGTGTGGAATGTTTCTGTCGGTTTTCGATCTTTACAAGATTGGCATTGGGCCTTCCAGTTCGCATACGATGGGCCCGATGACGGCTGCGCGCATGTTTCTCAATGAAATTA
Organism: Brucella lupini; assembly: GCF_002252535.1. NCBI lineage: Bacteria > Pseudomonadati > Pseudomonadota > Alphaproteobacteria > Hyphomicrobiales > Brucellaceae > Brucella > Brucella lupini. Next base: position 194,581 of record NZ_NNRN01000031.1, on the reverse strand, counting down.
TAGGCGGAAACTGGCCACGGCCTGCGCATTCGAAAATCCACCGGTTGAAAGCGAGCCTGCACGGCTCTCTTGCATATACCGGCGTCGGGCATGCGACGGATCGAGCCGTTATTCTGGGGCTCTGCGGTCATCTGCCGGATACGATTGATCCCGACATTATGGACGTTGAAGTTGAGAAGGTTTTTACCGAGAAGAAGGTGAAACCCGAAGGACATCCGGCCTATCATTTCGATCCGAAGGTCGATCTCGTACTGGATCGGAAGACTCCTTTGCCGGGGCACGCCAACGGCATGGCTTTCTCTGCATTCGATGCCGATGACAATCTTCTCTTGCGTCGGGCATACTTTTCCATCGGTGGCGGCTTTGTGGTGACCGAAGAAGAGCTGAGCCGCGTTCAGCGCAGCGGTGCAAAGCAGGACGACAAGGCTGATGTGCCGTTTCCGTTCCGTAGTGCTGCTGAGATGCTTGAGATGGCCCACGACAGCGGGCTGTCGATCGCCGAAATGAAGCGGGCCAATGAAGAAAAGCATATGGCACGCGGTGATCTGGATAATGGTCTCGATCGTATTTGGGGGGCCATGCGTGGCTGTATCGAGCGTGGACTGAGCCGGGACGGTGTCATGCCGGGCGGCCTGAATGTCCGTCGTCGTGCGCGACAGCTTCATGATAAGCTTCAGGATGACTGGCGCAATAATCGCAGTAACCCGCTTCTGGCAAATGACTGGCTTTCGGTTTACGCGATGGCAGTCAATGAAGAAAACGCGTCCGGTGGCCGGGTAGTCACCGCACCAACAAATGGCGCTGCAGGCGTTGTACCGGCGGTTCTGCGCTATTATCTGCATTTTCATGATGATGCCGATGAGAAAGGCATTCGCGATTTTCTCCTGACGTCTGCCGCAATTGGTGGTGTCATCAAGCACAACGCATCGATTTCTGGCGCGGAAGTTGGTTGTCAGGGCGAAGTAGGATCAGCATCGGCAATGGCGGCAGCGGGTCTTGCCGCTGTGCTTGGCGGATCGCCTGAGCAAATTGAAAATGCTGCTGAAATTGCGCTCGAACACCATCTTGGCATGACCTGCGACCCGGTTGCCGGACTTGTGCAGGTGCCGTGCATTGAACGTAACGCGCTTGGTGCGGTGAAGGCGGTGACCGCAGCGTCACTTGCTGTCAAGGGCGACGGCAAGCATTTTGTACCTCTCGACGCTTGTATCGAGACAATGCGCCAGACCGGTCACGATATGAGCGAGCGTTACAAGGAAACCAGTCAGGGTGGTCTCGCCGTCAACGTGGTCGCCTGTTGATTCGCAATTCTGGGCGGAATGCGATGCTTCAGGCTTGAAGCGCGCATTCGTCTTGGCTAAATCACCCCTATGGCTCTCAATCTCGTCAAACTTTGTGTCGGCTGCGACAGTATCGAAGATCTCGCGGCTTGGATCGATTTCCGTCTCGCTGAACAGCGTGCGGCCGGTTTGGTGCCGGAACAGTTTCACACAACGAGAATGGTTCCGAAACGGATCGATGAGCTGCTGGAAGGTGGCTCGCTCTACTGGGTTATCAAGGGCAACGTCCAATGCCGTCAGCGCCTGCTGGATGTTCGTCCATTTACGGATGAGCAGGGTATCAATCGCTGTCACCTTGTTCTCGAACCCAAGGTCATTCCGACCGAGTGGCAGCCACGCCGTGCTTTTCAGGGTTGGCGCTATCTGGCTGAAAATGAAGTCCCGCGTGATGAAGCCGCGGGTAAAGCGGGCAGGGCTGCCTTGCCTGCTGAATTGCGCCAGGAGCTGGCGGCTCTGGGATTGCTTTGAAGATTGACACACTCATGTAAAAGGGCCTGCCGGGTAACCGGCAGGCCCTTTTTCATTTCATCTGGTGTTCATTCAGTTTTCTATCGTCAGGCGCACAGAAACTCGGTCGAAATTCACCGGCAGGGTCATCCGCATGGACGCCCGTGGCTGAACTAGTCGCTTGTTGCGGGCTGCATGGCAGATGAGCAGCCCGACCAGATCTTTGGTCTGAAAGCCGGTGCCTCGCCTTACATCGGCAATTCGCAGGGCAGCCTGCTTGAGGCCTTGCACCGAGAACAATGCACCGAAGGCTGAAGTCTTGCCTTCATCCTGTGTCCAGTCGGCAGTCTTGAACGGCGGCTGGCCGAAAGTTTCTCTCATATTTGACATCTCGAAACCCTCTACGCACTACAAATTCGGGTTTGAAGCTGGCAACGAGGGGGCAGAACCTCTCGCAATCGATTAGTTCGCGACTGCATAGCAGCCGAAGTTTTTCTTCTTCAGCGAGGCGCAGGCATCCCAAGCAGCCTGCTTGGAGGAGAAGCCAACAAAGCGCGCGCGGTAGAAAGTTGCGCTACCCTTGTTGAAGGTCTCGGTATAGGGCGACGCCGCACGCAGTGTGCCACCTGCTGTGGCAGAAGCCTTGGCAAGCATGTCCCGCGCCTGACCTTCGCTCGGGAGGGAGCCGATCTGGATTGCCCAGCCACCGGCAGCAGGAGCTGAGGCGGTTGTGACCGGATCGACTTCCTGAGCCTGTGCAGACGGGACGGCGGCCTTCGGTGTGGGGCGAATCGCAGCCTGCGCGGCCAGCGCAGCAGGACGCGCGGTCGGTGCTGCAAGTGCCAGAACCTGAGGCTGGTCGCTATCGCCTTCACCGCTTTCGTTGTTGATGATGTCATCCACGGCTGCAACCTGACGAGTTACCGGAACAGGGGCATTCTTGGCCTTGGGAAGATCGATCGAAGCAACGACCTGCGGTGCATCGTTGCGCATGGCGACGAGCGGTGCAGCGTTACGGCTACGCGTTGCCATAGGAAGATACTTGCGGATGAGCTGAGTCATATGGGCGTCGCGGCTGGCACCGGTATTGCCGCCCATGACCACCGCTACGAGCCTGCGGCCATCCAGACTGACTGAAGAGGCCAGATTGTAACCGGATGCATTGGTGTAGCCGGTCTTGATGCCGTCCACGCCCTCAACGCGACCGAGCAAACGGTTGTGACCGTTGATGGTCTGTCCGCGGAAAACGAAGCTGCGGCGGGAGAAATAGGAGAATTCGTTCGGGAAATGCTGGCGAAGCGCGATGCTGAGGATCGCCATGTCGCGTGCAGTCGTATGCTGCGCCATGTTCGGCAGGCCCGATGCGTTACGGAACGTCGTGTTACGCATGCCAAGACGGCGAGCCTTTGCTGTCATCATCTGCGCAAAGCGCTCTTCGGAGCCGCCGATATACTCGCCGACGGCAGTTGCCACGTCATTGGCCGACTTTGTGATCATGGCCAGCGCTGCATCTTCAGCACGAATGCTTTGCCCCGAACGGAAGCCGATTTTTGTGGGCGGACGTGCGGCGGCATAGGCGGACACCGGGATACGCGTGTCCTTGTTCATACGCCCTGCCTGCATTGCCTCGAAAAGCATATACAGAGTCATCATTTTGGTGAGGGAAGCTGGATAGCGCTGCGCATCCGCATTCGAGGCAAACAGCGTTTTGCCCGTGTTCGCATCGATCACGATCGCTGCATATCTATCGCTAGCCGCTATCGCCGGTATCGTTGTCGAAGCTGTCGAACACCCCGTTACAACTGCAAGAAGAAGGGTGGCTTGCGCCGCTCTTTTCAAGGCATATGCGACTTTACTAAATGCGGTACGCACGATGATGACCTACCTGTATCCCGGATTTTTTGAACTGCGACACAAAAGGCACACAGCGTCTAATTCGGTGATCCTACTGCCATCAGCGTTACCAATCCGTTTATGGTAACCGTGTTGTTCATAAATTTCGGAAAAATTTTGAGGAAGCCGTAACGCTGACAGTCCGTTCAGGCCCGGTGCGTTGCGAACGTTCACGCAGATGTGTCAATGAAATGCGGTGTTCGTATCAGGGGAAGGCAGTGGTGTCACAACACAAAAAAACCCGCTTGCGCGAGTTTAGTTTTGCTGCTGCCTTGTTTGGGTGGAAGGGGAGAGGCAGCCTCTAGAAATGAGCGGGTTTTAAAAAGTATGTTCTGTTAGTAGCCCTAATGCATTTATTAATGTTTTGATTATGTGAGAAAATTAGTACTTTTTTCGTATTCGTGAAACCGCAATTTGTGTTCCGCTTTTTATAGGGTCGAGTTTATTAGGTCCAATTATTAGTACCTATATTATTTGGCAGCGAAGTGCTCCGGCTATTTTACATAGAGCTGTTTTGTCATGACCTATCGTTCGGACGACATCATATAACTGTGTCAAGCCTCGTTATTGCAATAAGTCCCGGTTGCAAGTGCCAATGAAGGGCTTAAAATCACCACATGACGACCTACATAATAGGGCAAGTTGGGTCAGGCAGATGGGCATCCGGGTAATAGGTTTCATGAGGCATCTCGATATAGTCATGCAAAGCAAGACTGACGGCGGAAATGGTCCGGAAAACGGCACCGTTGTAGTTACGCGTACACAGCCGAAAACCAAGAAGCCCAGCCTCTATCGTGTCCTGCTCCTCAATGACGACTACACACCCATGGAGTTCGTCGTTCATGTCCTGCAGCGGTTTTTCCAGAAGAACCAGGATGATGCCACGCGCATCATGCTGCATGTTCACAATCACGGCGTCGGCGAGTGCGGCGTATTTACATACGAAGTCGCCGAAACCAAAGTTAGCCAGGTCATGGATTTCGCCCGCCAAAACCAGCATCCGCTGCAATGCGTGATGGAGAAAAAGTGAGGTCATATGCCATCGTTCTCCCCAAGCCTTGAAAGGGCCCTGCATCAAGCCCTCACAATTGCAAACGAGCGGCATCACGAATATGCGACGCTCGAACATCTTTTGCTTGCCTTGATCGACGATCAGGATGCGGGCGCAGTGATGCGTGCCTGCAGCGTCGACCTTGAGCATCTCAAACGTATCGTTACCGACTATATTGATCGCGAACTTGATAATCTCGTCACGGGTTATGACGAGGATTCCAAGCCAACTGCCGCTTTCCAGCGCGTCATTCAGCGCGCGGTCATTCATGTGCAATCCTCGAACCGTGAGGAAGTAACCGGTGCCAACGTGCTGGTTGCCATTTTTGCGGAACGGGAAAGTCATGCTGCCTATTTCCTCCAGGAGCAGCAGATGACACGTTATGATGCCGTGAACTATATTTCGCATGGCATCTCCAAGCGCCCGCAGAACAGCGAAACTCGCCCGCCGCGCGGTGCAGAGAGCGCAAGTGAAGAACGCACCAGCACAGAACAGGAAGAAAGCGCCAAGAAGAAGCAGGACGCCCTGTCTGCCTATTGCGTCAATCTGAATGAGAAAGCCAAGGCCGGGCGTATCGATCCGCTGATCGGTCGTGACAGCGAAATCAGCCGCACCATTCAGGTACTCTGCCGTCGTTCGAAGAACAACCCGCTTTATGTGGGTGATCCCGGCGTCGGCAAGACCGCGATTGCCGAAGGTCTTGCCAAGCGGATCGTTGAAGGACAGGTGCCTGAAGCGCTTGCCGATGCGACGATATTCTCGCTCGACATGGGTACGCTTCTGGCTGGCACCCGCTATCGCGGTGACTTCGAAGAGCGTCTGAAGCAGGTCGTCAAGGAGCTCGAAGAGTATCCGGGTGCGGTTCTGTTCATCGACGAGATTCATACAGTCATCGGGGCTGGCGCCACTTCGGGCGGCGCGATGGATGCATCGAACCTGTTGAAACCGGCGCTTTCATCGGGTGCTATCCGCTGCATCGGATCGACGACCTATAAGGAATATCGTCAGTTCTTCGAGAAAGACCGTGCTTTGGTGCGTCGCTTCCAGAAGATAGATGTCAATGAGCCTTCGATCCCGGATGCGATTGAAATCATGAAGGGGCTGAAGCCCTATTTCGAGGATTTCCATAAGGTCAAGTACACGGTCGATGCCATCAAGACGGCAGTGGAACTTTCTGCGCGTTATATTTCGGATCGCAAATTGCCAGACAAGGCAATTGATGTGATTGACGAAACAGGTGCCAGCCAGATGCTATTGCCTGAGAACAAGCGCAAGAAGACCATCGGCGTGAAGGAAATCGAAGCGACAATCGCAACGATGGCCCGTATTCCGCCGAAGTCGGTATCGAAGGATGATGAACAGGTTCTCTCGCATCTGGATGCTGAACTGAAGCGTGTCGTTTACGGTCAGGATCTGGCCATCGAAGCGCTGTCAGCGTCGATCAAGCTCGCCCGTGCGGGATTGCGCGAACCGGACAAGCCAATCGGCTCGTACCTGTTCTCCGGCCCGACCGGCGTCGGCAAGACGGAAGTCGCCAAACAGCTGGCAAGTTCGTTGGGCGTGGAACTCCTGCGTTTCGATATGTCGGAATATATGGAGCGTCACACCGTATCGCGGCTCATCGGTGCGCCTCCCGGCTATGTTGGCTTCGATCAGGGCGGACTCCTGACCGATGGCGTCGATCAGCATCCGCATTGCGTGCTGCTGCTTGATGAGATCGAGAAGGCACACCCCGATCTGTTCAACATCTTGTTGCAGGTAATGGATCATGGCTCGCTGACCGATCACAACGGCAAGAAGATCGACTTCCGCAATGTGATCCTGATCATGACCACCAATGCCGGTGCGTCGGATATGGCGAAGGCAGCAATCGGCTTCGGTTCCACGCGTCGCGAAGGCGATGACATGGAAGCGATCAACCGCTTGTTCACGCCTGAGTTCCGTAACCGACTGGATGCGATCATTCCGTTCGGTCCGTTGCCGGTTCCCGTCATTCATCAGGTTGTGCAGAAGTTTGTGCTTCAGCTTGAAGCACAGCTTGCTGAGCGCGGCGTGACCTTCGAACTGACCGAAGGTGCAATCGCTTGGCTTGCTGACAAGGGTTACGACGAGCGCATGGGTGCACGTCCGCTTGCCCGGGTTATCCAGGAACACATCAAGAAGCCATTGGCTGATGAGGTGCTCTTCGGAAAACTCAAGCATGGTGGCACGGTCCGTGTGGACGTCGTGACGAAACCGGACGGCAAGACCGATCTTTCGCTGGAAAGCGTGGCTGATAAGCCGGTAAGTCCGAAGAAGGATATTCCGGCTGAGAAGAAGCAGCTGCAACGCAAGAAGGCTGCGCCGAAGAAGGCAGAGAAGGAGAAGGTGCTGGCGGGCAAGGCCGAACCGGCGCCGAAATCTTCCTCGAAGTCCTCGGCGGCCAAATCTTCGGTGCCGAAAGTGCCACGTAAGAAGTAACAAGCAAGCGAAACGGCCCTCTCTGAGGGCCGTTTTGTTGTGAGCATGAGGCTGGTGTGAAGGAAAACTGAGTTTTTCCGATCTGAGCGGTAAAAACCGGGTGCAACTTGCTCGGACCTTGCTCTAACGTGACTCCATGCCACCGATTCATTCCGATTATCCTGAGCAAAATTCAGAAGACCATCGTCACCTGCGATGGTTCTTGCGCGGCTGCACACGCATTGGCAGTATTCCAGCTCTATTGTTGATGAGTTCGTTTATCGGTTTTGCGGGACTGGCAATTGAAAGCGGCATCACCGTTGTTCAAGCCGTCTTTATGACTCTGACCATCTGGGCGCTTCCGGCAAAGGTCGTTCTGATCGGAGCGATCAGTGCAGGTGTGGCTTTGCCTGCCGCGGCTCTCGCAGTGGGACTTTCGTCCGTGCGTTTGATGCCAATGGTGGTCGCGCTGCTTCCCGAGTTGCAGGGACCGAAAACGCGAAAACTGACGCTCGCTGCTCTGTGTCATTTCGTTGCCGTCACCGCCTGGGTCATGGCCATGGAGGAGCTGCGCAAGATCCCGCGTGATATGCGGACGAGCTATTTTGCGGGGATCGGTATGGTTCTGGTGGGAACCAATGCAATTGTCGTTGCTATCGTCTATTCGTTATCGACGTCTTTTCCGCCAATTGTTTTCGCGGCACTTTTCATGCTGACGCCGATGTATTTTCTGACGTCGCTCTGGCGTTCAGCCAGAGAAAGGGCAGGGCAGGTCGCAATGATTTCCGGGATCGTTCTGTTCCCCATATTTCATCATCTGGCTCCTGGATATGACCTGCTGATCACGGGGGTTCTCGGTGGGCTGATAGCATTTGGTTTTCACCGGATGCGCCGCGTATCGGTGGGGGCAACTGAATGAACTGGGACAGCTTTTCGACCTGGTGGTGGCCGTTTCTATTTATCCTCCTGGCTGGAGCGCTTCCAACCTATCTGTTTCGGCTGATGGGGGTGCTGGTTGGTGGGCGCGTGCGGGAGGATTCAGAAGTTCTCGTTTTCGTGCGCTGCGTCGCAACTGCGCTGGTTGCAGGCGTTATCGCGCAGCTTATTCTCTATCCTAATGGAGAACTGGCCAATTCGCCGCTCTGGCTCCGCGCTGGTTCCGCTGCGGCAGGATTTGCCGCCTTTCTCACTACCGGTAAGCGATTGCTCGTCGGCGTGCTCGTTGCGGAAATCCTGCTGGTAATCGGCCTGCTTACACTTTGAAAGTGTGAGTCTTATCAGAGCGCTGCACGAATCTTTTCAGCGTTTGCGGAAAGAACCGCTGCGTCTTCCATCTGTCCGGTATGGGGCTTGAGCGCCACGCCTTCAAAGCGCGGGATCACATGAAAGTGCAGATGATAGACGGTCTGGCCGGATGCCGGTTCGTTGAACTGCATGACGGTTACGCCATCGGCATTGAATGCCTTCTTCACTGCCTGCGCGATTTTCTGCACCACTTCAACAACATTCGCGAGGGTTTCCGGCTTGGCATCGAGCAGATTGCGGGAAGCAGTCTTTGGCACAACCAGCGTGTGGCCCGTGCCTTGCGGCATCACATCCATGAAAGCAACGACGTCATCGGTTTCGTAAACACGGGTGGACGGGATTTCGCCGCGCAGAATTTTGGCGAAGATATTGTTGTCGTCATAGGTGGCGGACATGCGATTCTCTCCAATGCGAAAATGTTTGACAGGATCAGACCGTATCAAGTCGCGTTAGGCAAGGTGGATAGAGCGAGCGCATCCCGAAAGGTGTGAAGCGGCTTTCGGATGAGATGCGCGTCAAAACAAACAATCAGGACGCATCCCTGAATGGCGAGTGTTCTTCCAGGGCGTCCTGAATTTGTTCGACTTCGCGACGTTCATGATCGAGATAGTCGCGTACGGCATTCCGAAAGCCTTCATGGACAATATAATGCGCTGAATGGGTTGTTACCGGCACATAACCGCGGGCGATTTTGTGCTCGCCCTGTGCTCCGGCTTCCACGACGCTGAGCTTTCGATCAATCGCAAAATCGATCGCCTGATGATAGCAAACCTCGAAATGCAGGTATGGGTGATCTTCGATGCAGCCCCAATGACGGCCGAAAAGTGTATCACCACCGATGAAGTTGATCGCGCCGGCAATGTAATGTCCGTTGCGTTTGGCCATGACGAGCAGAATGTCTTCCGCCATGGTTTCGCCGATCCGCGAAAAGAACTGCCTGTTCAGATAGGGCCGTCCCCATTTGCGGCTACCGGTATCCGTATAAAACGCGAAGAAGTCGTCCCAGACGGATTCCGTGAGGTCGCTGCCGGTCAACCAGTCGATTTCGATACCATCCGACAAGGCTTCACGTCGTTCTTTCTTTAACGCCTTGCGTTTCCGAGATACCAGCTCATTCAGAAAATCATCGTAGCTTTTAAAGCCATTGTTTTTAAAGTGAAACTGCTGATCCTTGCGATGAAGAAACCCTGCGCGCTCAAGCGCGATGATCTCACCTGGTAGTGCAAATGTGACATGCGCTGATGAGACGCCGGATTGATCAGCCAGTTCCCGCAGTCCGCCAGCCAGCGCCAGTCGAACGGTTTCGCTTTCATAGGCGATGTGATTGAGGAGGCGCGGACCGGTAGCCGGTGTAAACGGCACTGCGGCCTGAAATTTTGGATAGTATCGACCACCGGCGCGCTCGAAAGCATCAGCCCATCCATGGTCGAAGACATATTCTCCCTGACTATGCCCCTTGAGATAGTTCGGCACGGCTCCGATGAGGTGGCCCTGATCATCTTCAAGGCGCAAATGGCGCGGAAGCCAGCCCGCTTTTCGTGAAACCGAGCCTGATTCTTCCAGAGCCAGCAGGAAGTTGCGAGTAATGAAGGGATTGTAATGCGCGTCCTGCCGGGAAGCCCCGACAAGACTGTTCCATTCGCCTGCCGTGAATTCGCTGATATTCTCAACGACACGGAGAACAAAGCTTTGCTCATTCTGCGGATCTTCGTCGTTCACCGCTATTCCTTTGCCGTTATCGCACATATTTTGCGGCGTTCGGCGTGTTGTCGTCAAGCCACGAGGGCGCGTGGATCAAAGCCCTCGAACGTGATCTGGTCGACATTGAGATCGCTATGTTTCTGCATTTCCCGATCCCTCACTGTCCAGCTGATCACAGGCATTTGCAATTTCTCCCGAACGAAGGTGACGAACGGGTTGGGCAGGTGATGCACATTATAGGAGACGAAGGAGATGCCATGCGCCAGCATGGAGAAATGTCTTTCATAGTCTTCCCTGCGTGTACCTTCGGCTGTCAGACCGCCAGGAATTCCCGGTGCATCTGCCGCAAAACGGCGGATCAGGTGGTGATCGAAAGACATGATCGCGGCTTCGCCCTTATAGGACGCCAGTTCTTTGGCAACGGCGGCAACGAGACCGTCATCTTTACCTTCGATACCCTTCAACTCGATAACGAGGGGAACGCGACCATCGACCAGATCAAGCATTTGACGAAGCGTCGGCACATGATCGGCGGTGCCGCCAATCTTCAGTGCGGTGGCTTCCTTCAGTGTCAGATCGCTGATGTAGCCTTCGCGACCGGCAAGGCGCTTCAGTTCATCGTCATGAAAGACCACAACGCCGCCGTCAATTGTGAGATGCACATCGCATTCGATAGCGAAACCCGCCTTTGCTGCTGCCTCGAACGCTGAAAGAGTGTTTTCCCAGCGCTCTTTGTTGAGATCGTGCAATCCGCGATGAGCAACAGGACGCTTCTTGATCCAGTCGATGGAAGTCATGTCAGGCAACCTCGATGATCGCTTCTATTTCAACAGGTGCATTGAGGGGTAGGCTCGCAACACCAACAGCCGAGCGGGCATGTTTGCCAGCGTCGCCGAGAACCGCCACGAGGAGATCGGAGGCGCCATTGGCCACAAGGTGCTGTTCCACGAAATCAGGTGTGGAAGCCACGAAGGCGGTAATCTTCACAATCCGCTTGATGCGGCCAAGGTCACCAAGAGCAGCCTTTGCCTGGGCAAGGATGTTGACAGCACAGGCGCGTGCAGCCGCTTGTCCGTGCGCAACCGTCAGCTCATCACCAATCTGCCCCGTGTGCACAAGCTTGCCGCCTTCCAGCGGAAGCTGGCCAGATGTGAGAAGCAGAGAACCGCTTTGCGCAAAAGGAACGTAGTTTGCGGCGGGTGCTGCGGCCTCCGGGATAGATATACCCAGATTTTTGAGGCGGCTGTCGATCGTGTCGGTCATTGTATTAATCCTTGCTTGCAAAGGTACTTCGCGATCTACCTATAGGCAGAATCGGTGAAGCTTTTGGGAAGGGTGCGTTTTTTGCCTCGCTTCCGCCACGAGTTTTTTTATCATGCTCGTCAACTCATCGGGAGATTCATGTATGCGTTTTTTCAAGAGTGCGGTTGCGGCGAGTGGAACGGCTGCTTGTGTATGGGCTGGATTCGCTGGCGTCGCTCATGCGGCCTCGACGGTAACGTTGGTTCCACATCGCGCAGTCTATGATCTGACCCTGGATCGTGCCGATGAAAAATCGGGGATCAGTGGTTTGACCGGTCGTATGGTCTACGAGTTCAACGGATCTGCGTGTGAAGGCTACACCACCAATTTCCGTTTCGTGACGCGGATCGATATGGAAGAACAGCCGCAGCGTGTGACCGACCAGCAGACGACGACTTTCGAAGGTGCAGACGGAAAGAACTTCCGTTTCGTCAACAAGACCTTCGTGGACAAGGAACTGGTCAAGGAAGTGCGTGGTGACGCGAAACTCGAGGGCGGCAAGACAGTCGTTGAACTGAACAAGCCGAAGGAAAACAAGCTTGACCTCAAGGGAACGCAATTTCCGACCGGACATATGGAAGAGCTGATCGGCAAGGCGGAAGCCGGGCAGAAATTTTACCAGACGTCGCTTTTCGACGCGTCCGAAGATGCCGACCGGGTGGTTGCTACCACCGTTGTCGTCGGCAAGGAGCAGTCTCTGCCGGATGATGAGACCAAGGTCATGGGTAAATTTTCCAAGGATCAGGTCTGGCCGGTGACGATTGCTTATTTCGATGACAAGGAAAAGCAGGACGGCCTGCCGATCTACCGCATTAATTTCAAGCTCTATCGCAATGGCATCACCCGCGACCTCACTATGGACTATGGAGATTTCTCCATGCGCGGGAAGCTTGTGAAGCTTGATGTCTATGACGCGGCAAAACAGACCGCGACCTGCAAATAAGCACCCCGATTGGCGTGTTTGTTCGCCTGTTCGATGCTATATTGTGTAGACGACTTGCAATTTACGGCGTGATCAGTTAACAGCGCGCCTATTCCACACACGGGATTGGGCTTTTGTCGGGAGAAATCCGGCAAAAACCTCCGGTGGCGAGAAATCGCCTCAGCCCGTGGAGGTTAAACCGGAAAAGGAAAATAAAGATGGCATTGCCTGATTTCAGCATGCGCCAGCTTCTGGAAGCTGGTGTTCACTTCGGCCACCAGACCCATCGCTGGAACCCGAAAATGGCACCATACATCTATGGTGACCGTAACAACATCCACATTCTCGATCTGTCCCAGACCGTTCCTCTGCTGCACAATGCGCTGAAGATCGTTTCGGACACGGTTGCTCGCGGCGGTCGCGTTCTGTTCGTCGGCACGAAGCGTCAGGCTTCGGACATCATTGCCGATGCTGCCAACCGTTCGGCACAGTATTATGTCAATGCACGCTGGCTCGGCGGCATGATGACCAACTGGAAGACGATCTCCAACTCGATCCAGCGTCTGCGCAAGCTCGACGAACTTCTGGCTGGCGAAGCTCAGGGCTTCACCAAGAAGGAACGCCTGAACCTTGAGCGTGAGCGTGAAAAGCTTGACCGCGCCCTCGGTGGCATCAAGGACATGGGTTCGGTTCCGGACCTGATGTTCATCATCGACACCAACAAGGAAGCGATTGCTATTCAGGAAGCCAAGCGTCTTGGTATCCCGGTTGTCGCAGTGATCGACTCGAACTGCGATCCAGACCAGATCGACTACCCGATTCCGGGTAACGACGACGCTGCACGCGCTATCGCTCTCTATTGCGATCTGATTGCTCGCGCTGCTCTCGACGGCATTGCTCGTCAGCAGGGCGCAATGGGCATCGACGTCGGCGCGCAGGCTGAAGCTCCGGTTGAGCCAGCCCTCGAAGCTCCGGCTGAAGGCGCTTAATCAGCGTATGATTTCATCCATCCGTCATATCTGCGATAGGGCGGGTGGATAATCTCGTTTCATCCCGGTGCGGGATTGTGATTCCTGAAGTGCAATGCTCAGGGTGATCGCGATCCAGAAACCAAGCGCCGGTTAAAAGTTGGCACACCCATCCGGTGTGCCTTCGCTTTCATGAAAGGCGATATCATGAGCATTTCCGCATCTCTCGTCAAAGAACTCCGCGACCTCACCGGCGCCGGCATGATGGACTGCAAGACAGCACTTGCTGAAACCAATGGCGATATCGAAGCTGCCGTTGACTGGCTGCGTGCCAAGGGCATTGCAAAGGCTGACAAGAAGGCTGGCCGTACGGCTGCCGAAGGTCTGGTTGGCGTTGCAGCTTCCGGCAACAAGGCTGTTGTCGTTGAAGTCAATTCCGAGACCGACTTCGTTGCCCGCAACGATGCTTTCCAGGATCTGGTCCGCAAGATCGCCCAGGCTGCTCTGTCGACCGACGGTTCGACCGAAGCTGTGGCCAACGCCAACGTTGACGGCAAGACCGTTACCGAAACGGCAAAGGACGCTGTTGCCACCATCGGTGAAAACATTGGCTTCCGCCGTTCGGCTGCGCTGACCGTCCCGCAGGGCGTTGTCGCGACCTACATTCACAACGGCGTTGCTGATGGCCTCGGCAAGCTCGGCGTTCTCGTAGCAATCGAAACCGCTGGCGATGCAGAAGCTGCAAACGCATTTGGTCGTCAGGTTGCCATGCACGTTGCTGCAATCAACCCGCTGGCTCTCACCGCCGAGGACGTTGACCCGGCTGCTGCCGAGCGCGAAAAGGCGATTTTCATCGAGCAGGCCCGTGAATCCGGCAAGCCGGACAACATCATCGAAAAGATGATCGAAGGCCGTATGCGCAAGTTCTACGAAGAAGTTGTTCTTCTTTCGCAGGCTTTCGTCATCAATCCTGACTTGACGGTTGCAGCTGCCCTCAAGGAAGCTGAAAAGACCATCGGTGCACCGGCCAAGATCACCGGCTTTGTCCGTGTTGCTCTCGGCGAAGGCATCGAGAAGGAAGAAACCGACTTTGCTGCTGAAGTAGCTGCTGCTGCCAAGGGCTAAGTGGCTCCGTTTTTTCAGCGCATTTTGATCCGAAAACCGGTTTCCACTTTTCGGAATGCGCTGATTGCCTGAAAAGGCTTTTGATTATGAAGGGCATCGCGTGACAACGCGGTGCCCTTCGTGTATCGGAACCCAAACACAACCACTTGATCACAATCTGCGGAGAGCATCCAATGTCCGGTAAGCCCGCCTACAAACGCGTCCTTTTGAAAGCCTCGGGCGAGGCATTAATGGGCAGTCAGGGCTTTGGCATTGATGTTTCCGTTGCAGACCGTATTGCAAACGATATCAAGCAGGCACGATCGCTTGGCGTTGAAGTTGGCGTCGTGATCGGCGGCGGCAATATTTTTCGCGGTGTCGCTGTGGCGTCCAAGGGCGGAGATCGCGTCACGGGCGATCACATGGGTATGTTGGCCACGGTCATCAATTCGCTGGCGCTGCGTACTTCCCTGCACAAGATCGGCGTCGATTCTGTCGTGCTCTCGGCCATAGCCATGCCTGAAATCTGTGAGAGCTTCTCACAGAGACAGGCTACGGCTTACATGGATGAGGGCAAGGTCGTGATCTTTGCTGGTGGCACCGGAAATCCTTTCTTCACGACGGATTCGGCAGCAGCTCTTCGTGCTGCGGAAATTGAAGCGGATGCGCTTTTGAAGGGTACGCAGGTTGACGGAATCTATTCTGCCGACCCGAAGAAGGATCCGAACGCGACGCGTTTTGACAGTTTGACCCACAAAGAAGTTCTCGATCGCGGGCTCGCAGTCATGGATACAGCCGCTGTTGCCCTTGCGCGTGAGAACAACATTCCGATAATAGTCTATTCCATCCATGAAAACGGCGGCTTGGCCGAAATTCTGCAAGGCAAGGGACGCTGCACGATCGTTTCCGATAATTGATCGACCTTTGCTGCGTATCGAAGGAGAAAATGCATGAGTGATGCTTTCGACATCAACGACCTGAAACGCCGCATGGAAGGCGCTATCAACTCTTTGAAGCACGACCTTAACGGTCTGCGCACGGGCCGCGCTTCAGCAAGCTTGCTGGAGCCGATCGTGATCGAGGCCTATGGCTCGACCATGCCGATCAATCAGGTTGCCAATATCACTGTTCCCGAATCGCGTATGCTTTCGGTTTCCGTCTGGGACAAGAGCATGGTGGGCGCTGTGGAACGCGCAATTCGCGATTCCGGCCTCGGTCTCAATCCCATCACCGATGGCACGACGCTGCGCATTCCGCTGCCGGAATTGAACGAACAGCGCCGCAAGGAACTGGTCAAGATCGCGCACCAGTATGCTGAGCAGGGTCGTATCGCTGCCCGTCATGTTCGTCGTGACGGTATGGACACGCTGAAAAAGCTGGAGAAGGACAGCCTCATCAGTCAGGATGATGGCCGCGTTCTGTCTGAAAAAGTGCAGAAGCTGACGGACGAAACCATCGCGGAGATGGATAAGGTCGTTGCAGTGAAAGAAGGGGAGATCATGCAGGTCTAGTACCTGCATGGTTTTCATTGAGGGAGAGCTTCGCCATGTCCAATCCGCGCCACATCGCCATTATCATGGATGGCAATGGCCGTTGGGCGAAGGCGCGCAATTTGCCGCGCAGCGCCGGGCACCGGGCAGGCGTGGAAGCTCTTCGTGAGATTGTACGGGCGGCCGGGGATCGTGGCCTCGGCTACCTTACATTGTTTGCGTTCTCTTCAGAAAACTGGTCCCGCCCCAGCGGCGAGGTGAACGATCTTCTGGGGTTGCTGAAGATTTTCATCCGACGCGATCTTGCTGAGCTGCACCGCAATAATGTGCGTGTCAGTATTATCGGCGAGCGCGAGGAACTTGCCGCCGATATACGTGCGCTATTAGTCGAAGCGGAAACGCTTACGCGTCGCAATACAGGCCTCAACCTGATTATAGCTTTCAATTACGGTTCCCGCGACGAGATCGTCCGTGCCGTTCGAAGTCTGGCGCGTGATGTCGCTGCCGGACTGCTTGATCCTGCTTCCATTTCCAGTGAACTGGTTTCCGCAAATCTCGATACAGCCGGGATACCCGATCCCGATCTTATCATCCGTACGAGTGGGGAAATGCGCCTGTCGAATTTCCTGCTCTGGCAAGCGGCGTATTCCGAGTTTCTATTCCTGCCCATTCATTGGCCTGATTTCCGCGCGTCTGATCTTGATGCAGCCTATGAGGCTTTTCGCCAGCGCGAGCGTCGGTTTGGCGGCGTTGAAGTGCGCGCCGGACTGGAAGACCGTGAAGAAGAAATCGCATGCCCTTCGACCAAGGGGGCGGCAGTCTAAGGTGGTTCCCGAGAGTTGGGACGACTGAAAATGCTCTAATATGGCGTAAGCCAGTCCGTCGAAAGGTCTCAATGTCCAATCTGCAAACCCGCATCATTACTGCCATTGTCCTCGGTGCAGCCGCCTTGTGGCTGACGTGGGTCGGCGGTTTGGGTTTCACACTGTTTTCGATTGCAATCGGATTGGCCATGTTCCACGAGTGGACGAGCCTGACCGCACCGAAGCAGACAGTGTTCTCGCGTGTGTTCGGCTGGGCATGGCTGGTGCTCACAAGCGTTCTGCTTGTTATGGACCGGAGCGCTTTGCTGACGATTGGCGTTCTGTTGGTGGGCACCCTCATTCTTCTGGCCACGCAATGGCGGACAGGGCGCGGCTGGCCAGCGGCGGGGCTTTTCTATGCAGGTTTCTCCGCCGTTTCGCTTTCACTCCTGCGCGGCGATGAGCCCTTTGGCTTTACTGCGATTGTTTTCCTTTTCGCAGTTGTCTGGTCCACGGATATCGCGGCCTACTTCAATGGCCGGGCACTGGGCGGTCCGAAACTGGCACCGCGCTTTTCACCGAACAAGACATGGTCAGGCGCCATCGGTGGCGCCGCGGCTGCGGTAGCCGGTGGCATTCTGGTTGCCTCACTGGTGGCTGCTCCCGGCAGCTGGCTGGTACCGCTACTCGCATTGCTGCTGTCTGTCGTTTCGCAGATTGGCGACCTTGCAGAATCATGGGTGAAGCGCCAGTTCGGCGCAAAGGACTCTGGCCGTCTTTTGCCGGGGCATGGCGGTGTTCTGGATCGCGTGGACGGGCTTGTCGCTGCTGCCGCACTTTTGTACCTGTTTGGTGCAATTTTTGCAGAGCCAGACGTGCCGTCCGCTATATTCTTCAGTTTCTAAGGGTGCGACGGATGAGTTTGTGGGATTGCTCAAAACGCATTCGGTTCTTCGGAAGCCCACTAGCGTTGTGTAAGGAGTAGTGATTTGCAGGAGGCGTTGGCCTTTTTTCTGGGTGGCGAAAGTCTGCTTGTCGGGACCATCATTCCATTCCTCTTTGTTTTGACCGTTGTGGTCTTTGTTCATGAAATGGGCCACTATCTGGTTGCGCGCTGGTGCGGCATTGGCTCACAGGCATTTTCTATCGGCTTCGGACCTGAGCTGATCGGTTTCACGGACAAGCACGGCACGCGGTGGAAGATTTCTGCCATTCCGCTTGGTGGCTATGTCAAATTCATCGGTGACGAGAGCGCCACGAGCTCTCCAGTTGACGTCGATAATGCAAGCCTGAGCGCAGATGAGCAGCGAAGGGCATTCCATACCCAGCCTGTGTGGAAGCGTGCGGCGACCGTCTTTGCCGGTCCTGCTTTCAATATCATTCTGACGATCGTTATCTTCAGTGTCTTCTTCGCGCTCTATGGGCGTCAGATTTCCGATCCGCTCATAGCTGGCGTTCAGCCTGGCAGTCCTGCTGCTGAAGCAGGGTTTGAAGCCGGGGATCGCTTTATCAGCGTTGAGGGCGAAAAGATCACAACTTTTTCCGACGTGCAGCGCATCGTATCCGGACGGGCCGGGGACAAGCTGAACTTCACTGTCGAGCGTGATGGCAAGATGGTGGATTTGCAGGCCGTTCCGGCAATCGTCGAGCGTACGGATCCGCTTGGAAACAAGATCAAGCTTGGCGCCATCGGCGTGGAAACCACTGAAGCTGTCGGTAATTTTCGCCGGATTGAATATGGTCCCCTCGAATCAGTGGGACAGGCTGTCATGGAAACGGGCTACATTATCAGCCGGACAGGAGAGTTCTTTCAGCGTTTTGCGGTCGGGCGTGAGGATAAATGTCAGCTCGGTGGTCCGGTGAAAATTGCCAATATGGCTGGTAAGGCTGCAAGTCAGGGTTTTGACTGGCTTATCCAGCTAATGGCAATGTTGTCGGTTGGTATCGGGCTTTTGAACCTGTTTCCATTGCCTCCGCTGGATGGCGGTCACCTGGTTTTCTATGCGGTGGAGGCCATAAAGGGTAGCCCGGTATCTGTTGCGGCGCAGGAAATTTTCTATCGTGTTGGGTTCCTACTTGTTATGGGATTCATGGGGTTCGTACTTTTCAACGACCTGTTTGCCTGCTAGATGACTCTCCGGCTGGCTCAGGTGGTGATCTTGGGGATCGGTGCAGGCTGGAGGGTTCCAGTCAGCTAACCGCTATGATGCGCATCTTCTCTGGCGAGGATCGGGGAAGGTGTTAAACAGAAGTGAAAATTGGGAGTGACTGCTCGAAAAGCTAAGCGATTTGTTTACCATAACGCTCAAATCGCGTGGCGCGGATGCCACGCTGGTTGCTTAAGTAAACAGAATTTAACCGTGACGCTTGCTTGTATGGAAAAACCGGGTATGACGGTTGTATCTGTACGTGCTTTTCTGGGTTAATCGCCCCGGGGACAGAAAGAAACGAAGGTTCGGAAAGCCTATGACGGCAAGTTCTAAATTCTTTGGCGCCGCTTCTGCGCTCGCCATGTCAGTGGCTCTTGTGGCTTCGGGTACTGCTGCACTCTCGCTGGCTTCGGTCAATGTTGCCGAGGCTGCTGTCGTTAGCCGTATCGAGGTACGCGGTAATACACGCGTCGACGCACAGTCCATCCGTGACAATATCGACATTCGTCCGGGCAAGGCCTTCACCAGCGCTGATATTGATGCTGCGGTGAAGCGTCTGTTTGCGATGGGTCTGTTCTCGGATGTTCGCATCAATCAGTCCGGCAGCACGCTCGTCGTGAA
This sequence comes from Brucella lupini, assembly GCF_002252535.1. Lineage (NCBI taxonomy): Bacteria > Pseudomonadati > Pseudomonadota > Alphaproteobacteria > Hyphomicrobiales > Brucellaceae > Brucella > Brucella lupini. The sequence goes on along the minus strand of NZ_NNRN01000031.1, from coordinate 175,045 downwards.
TGTTTCTGAGCGTTCCGTCGTCAACAACGTCCTTTTCCAGGGCAACAAGAAGATCAAGGATCCTGATCTTACTCGTGCTGTTCAGCTCAAGCCGCGTTCGCCTTATGACGCTGCGACGATGGAAGCTGACGTTGAAGCGATCAAGGGAGCCTATGCGCATATCGGGCGCAGCGATGCGACCGTGAATGCACGTACTGTTGATCTTGGTCAGGGGCGTGTGAACGTCGTTTATGAAATCAACGAAGGTTCGCGCACGAAAATCGCAAATGTCGATTTCGTTGGCAATCAGGCATTCGGCTCTCGTCGTTTGCGCGACGTGATTTCGACCAAACGTTCGAATCCGCTTTCGTGGCTGACGCGTAATGACGTATATGACGAAGGGCGTCTTCAGGCTGACGAGGAAACGCTCCGTCGTTTCTATTACAATCGCGGCTATGCGGATTTCCGCGTTATTTCATCGAATGCAGTTCTCGATCCGTCGACAAACGAATACACGATCACCATCACGGTTGATGAAGGTCAGCGCTATACATTCGGCAATGTAAGCGTCGAGAGCAACGTTGATGGCGTTGACGGGCAGGCCTTGGATCATCTGGTCAAGACTCGTTCGGGTAAGCCTTACAGCGCCAAGGAAATCGAAGATTCGGTTCTCGCAGTTACCGAAAATGTTGCCGGTAGTGGTTATGCTTTCGCCAAGGTTGAACCGCGTGGCGATCGTGATTTCGAGAACCATACGATTTCGGTCGTCTATAGCGTTGACGAAGGTCCGCGCGCTTATATTCAGCGCATTGAAATTCGCGGTAACGACAAGACGCGTGACTTCGTGATTCGTCGCGAATTCGATATGAACGAAGGTGATGCCTTCAATCAGGTCATGGTACAGCGCGCGAAGCGTCGTCTCGAAGCGCTTGACTTCTTCCAGACGGTCAATATCTCGACGGCGCCTGGCTCTGAGCCGGATCAGGTTATTCTTGTCGTTGATGTCGTTGAAAAGTCGACCGGCGAATTCTCGATCGGTGGCGGTTACACGACAGGCGGCGAATCGCCGGGTGCGCAGGTCGAAGCTGCTATTACCGAGCGTAACTTCCTCGGACGCGGCCAGTACATCCGTATCAGCGCCGGTGCCGGTCAGGATGATATGCGCAATTATGGCCTGTCGTTTACGGAGCCATATTTCCTCGGATATCGTCTCTCGGCTGGTTTCGATGTATTCCGTCGTACGTATCGCGTAAACGATGATTACGACGTCGAGCAGACCGGTGGTACGATCCGCTTCGGTCTTCCGATCACGGACAATTTCTCGGCAGGTATCGCGTATAACCTCGTTCAGGAAAAGTATGACCTGTTCCGTGCGGACGCTGACAACTACTATGCGCCTGCCTTGCTAGAGGCTGCTGAGCATAGTCCGTGGTTGCGTTCGTCGATCAGCTACTCGCTGACCTACAACTCCATCGACGACATGAAGAATCCGCATGACGGTCTTTATGGCAAGTTCACGCAGGAGTTCGCAGGTCTTGGCGGCGATGCCAAGTACATCAAGACCACGTTCAAGGGTAACTACTACAAGACGCTTTCTCAGGAAGCCGATATCGTCGGTATGCTGGGCATTGGCGGTGGTTATATCCATGAATTCGGTGATGATGGCGTCCGCATCTTTGATCTGTTCAAGAACAATTCGGACATCATCCGCGGCTTCAAGTTCAATGGTATCGGTCCATATCAGGATGCCGCGAACGGCAAACGCTACTGGATGGGCGGAACGACCTATATCAACGGTACGGCTGAAGTTCAGTTCCCGATGCCACTCGTTCCTGAAAGCTTGGGTATCCGTGGCGCCTTGTTTGCTGATGCCGCAACGCTTTATGGTAATGACTCCTCGCAGGGCGGTTCGCCAATCTATGGCGACGACAAGAAGCTTCGCGCTTCGGCAGGTATAAGCCTGATGTGGGCTTCGCCGTTCGGTCCTCTGCGTTTTGACTATGCGTTCCCGATCGCGAAGGCTGATACCGACAAGGTTCAGAACTTCAACTTCGGTGTTTCGACCAAGTTCTAATAGATTTGCCTTTTCCCGGGGTATAACAACCCCGGGGAAGAAAGTGTTTTGATGGCAGATCCTGTTTTTTTCGCGCCTTCGCGTGAACTCACGATTGGCGATATCGCAGATTTTACCGGTGCAAGACTTCGTGACCCGAAGCTTGCACCGCGTTCTGTTGCGCGTCTTTCTTCGCTTAAAGATGCTGTTGAGGGTTCTCTTGTTTTCGTCGAAGGCAAGAAGAATGCCGACGGTCTCTCATCGATCAATGCCGCGGGCGTTCTATGTAGTGAGGCTGTGGTGGATAGCGTGCCGTCGCACATAGCTGCACTGGTTACCCGCAATCCGCAACGGGACTTTGCATCCGTTGGTCGAATGCTGTTTCCAGCGTCCGTCAAACCGGTCAGCTGGTTCGGAGAAACTGGTGTTTCTTCAGCGGCGATTATTCATCCGACAGCACATATCGAGGATGGTGCGACCATCGAGGCCGGCGCAGTTATCGGCAGGGGCGTAAGTGTCGGCAGCGGTACGCTGATCGCGTCAACAGCGGTTATCGGTGAAGGCAGCCAGATAGGTCGCAACAGCTATATTGCCCCCGGTGTAACCGTTCAGTGTGCTTTCATCGGCAATCAAGTGTCTCTTCATCCTGGTGTGCGGATTGGGCAGGACGGTTTCGGCTACGTCCCAGGTCCCGCCGGCTTGGAGAAGGTTCCCCAGCTCGGCAGAGTCATCATTCAGGACAATGTCGAGATTGGCGCCAATACGACGATCGACCGTGGTTCGTTGAACGACACCGTCATTGGCGAAGGTACAAAGATCGATAATCTCGTACAGATCGCCCACAACGTGCGAATCGGCCGTTTTTGTATTGTTGCGGCTCATTGCGGCATTTCCGGCAGCTGTGTCATCGGTGACCAGACGATGCTGGGTGGTCGTGTGGGACTTGCCGACCATTTGATTATCGGTTCGCGCGTGCAGATTGCTGCAGCGAGCGGCGTTATGAATGACATACCCGATGGCGAGCGCTGGGGCGGTATTCCAGCTCGGCCTATCAAACAGTGGTTCCGAGATATCGCGAACATACGTAGCATCGGGCAATCGAGAAAGGAGCAATCCTCTGATGAGTGATGCAAATCAGACCAAGCTGGAAGCAGCAGATATCCAGGATCTTCTGGCAGTGCTGCCGCATCGCTATCCATTTTTGCTGATCGACCGGATTGTTGACATTGACGGCGACGTCTCCGCAACCGGCATCAAGAATGTGACGATCAACGAGCCGCATTTCACCGGACATTTCCCTGAAAAGCCGATTATGCCGGGCGTATTGATTGTCGAAGCCATGGCACAGACGGCGGGCGCTATTTCTCTGCTTCAGCGCAAAACCGGACGCCCTGGCGTGGTCTATTTCATGACTATAGATAATGCCAAATTCCGTCGCCCGGTCATACCGGGAGATCGACTTTTGCTTCACGTAAAGAAGATCAAGCAACGCGCAAATATCTCGAAATACGAATGCATTGCCGAAGTCGATGGTGTAAAGGTTGCGGAAGCTGAAGTCGCTGCCATGATCAGTACAGCTGAAGAAAGCCAGTGAGCATATCAATGAAAGAAACATTTATTCACCCCACCGCTCTTGTTGAGCAGGGTGTGGAACTGGGGCAGGGTGTGTCTGTCGGCCCCTTCTGTCACATTCAGTCTGGCGCCGTCATAGGCGACAATTCGGAATTGATGAGTCATGTAGTGGTGACTGGTGCAACGACGCTTGGCGCAGGTGGAAAGGTTTATCCGCATGCCGTTCTGGGTTGCGATCCGCAGAACAACAAGCATAAGGGCGGTCCAACGAAGCTGAACATTGGCACAAATTGCCTGATCCGCGAAGGCGTGACCATGCACAAGGGGTCAGACAGCGCACGTGGTTACACTTCGGTTGGCGACAACTGTTCGTTCCTGGCTTACGCGCATGTGGCACATGATTGTGACATTGGCGACTACGTCACCTTCTCCAACAATGTGATGATTGGTGGCCACACGACAATCGGGCATCACGCTATTCTGGGTGGTGGTGCCGCTATTCATCAGTTTGTGCGCGTTGGACATCACGCTTTCGTTGGCGGCATGGCTGCGGTTGTAAGCGATCTTATCCCGTACGGCATGGCGATTGGCGTGCACGCTCATCTCGGTGGATTGAACATCGTCGGCATGAAGCGTTCCGGTATGGAACGCAAAGAGATTCATAATCTCCGTCATGCAGTTCGGATGCTGTTCGATCGCACAAAGCCCATTCGGGACCGTGCAAAGGACGTCCTGACTGCGATACCGGATTCTCCGGCTGTCATCGATATGATCGACTTCATCAATGTCGATACCAAACGTGCCTACTGTACACCTCCGCTTGATGCGGTCCATGGTGGGGCCGGGCATGACAGCGGCGAAGATTGAGCAAATACCGCGTCTTGCAGATGATGCGGGACGCGTTGCAATTATCGCTGGTAATGGCCTGCTGCCGATCAGTGTGGCGGAGGCCCTTGAGGCTGCGGAGAAGAAGCCATTCCTCGTACCGTTGCGAGGGGAGGCTGATCCGGTACTCTACAAGTACGAGCATCAGGAAATTTCCATCGTAGAGTTTGCAAAGCTCGTGCGGTCGATGAAGGCTGCCGGTGTGGATCGCGTTGTCCTCGCTGGTGGCGTGACAAGCAGGCCCCATGTCAGTGATCTGAAGTTTGACTGGCCTACTCTGCGCGCAGTGCCTTACGTTTTACGTGCGTTGGGACAAGGCGATGATGCTCTTTTACGTGCATTTATCGGTCTGCTGGAGTCCTTCGGTTTCAAAGTTGTCGGGGCTCACGATGTTGTTCCGAATTTACTTTCTCCATCGCCAGCTCAAATTTTGACGCGAAATGCACCGGACGCGAGAGAACGTCATAATCTTGAACTTGCAATGGAATCTGCGCTTCGTCTGGGTGATCTGGATGTCGGGCAGGGTGCTGTTGCGGTTGGCGGACGTGTCGTTGCGCTCGAAGGGGCGGAAGGCACAGATCAAATGATAGAGCGTGTGCGCGAGTTACGTGCAGCTGGCCGCATACCTCGTCGTGGCGGTGTTCTCGTCAAGATGGCGAAGCCGCGACAGGACGAAAGAGCAGACCTTCCGACCATCGGAATTTCTACGATTGATAATGCCGTAAAAGCGGGATTATCAGGAATAGCTGTTGAGGCAGGCAGGACATTCATTCTAGGCTTCGGTGAAACCATCGCGGCGGCCAATGCAAGAGGCCTTTTCGTAGAGACGGTCAGTCGCGAGAAAAAGGATATCAAGAAGTGAACACCACCAGCCGGCCGTTGAAAATAGCAATAGTGGCCGGTGAAGAATCCGGTGATCTTCTAGGTGCCGACCTTATCGATGCGTTGCGGAGCCAGACAGACCGCTTGGTTGATATCATTGGTGTCGGTGGTGATCACCTTGCGGCCCGGGGAATGAAGTCCTTTTTTGATCCGCACGAGATTGCGCTTATGGGGCTGGGCGCAATTCTGAAGAACTTACCGGGTCTAATGCGGCGTATTGGCCAGACCGCTAGAAGCATCATCGCTGAGAAACCGGATTGCGTACTTCTGATTGACAGTCCGGAGTTTACACATCGCGTCGCCAAGAAGATCAGGGCTGCAAATCCATCGATTCCCATCGTGAAATATATAGCACCAAGCGTGTGGGCTTGGCGGCCGCAACGCGCGCGGGCGATGAAAGCCTATTTCGACCATGTGTTGACTATTCTTCCATTTGAGGTGGAGGTCATGCAGCGGTTAAGCGGGCCGAGTGCCACTTATGTCGGGCATCGCCTTTCCAGCTATGAACCGATACTGCGGGCACGGGATGAGCAAAAAAACCTGGAAGCGCGACGGACTGTTGAGTCCCGGAAAACATTGCTCGTTCTGCCGGGGTCTCGTCGTACTGAAATCCAGATGCTCATGGAACCGTTCGGGCAGGCTGTTGGTGAATTAGCTGCCCGGGTCGACAAGCTTGACGTCGTTCTGCCGACACTGCCACGCATTGAGGAAATGGTTCGCGATCTTTCAAAGGACTGGGCTGTCAAACCGCTTATGGTGTTGGGTGATGAGGAAAAGTGGAAAGCTTTTTCTAAAGCCGATGCAGCGCTTGCCGCTTCAGGGACGGTTTCGCTGGAACTGGCTCTATCGCGCATTCCAAGCGTGCTTTCCTATAAGGCGGACTGGTTCGCAAGCAAGTTTCTGATGCCCAAGATCACGATCTGGAGCGCTGCCTTGCCAAATATCATCGCCGACGAACCGGTCGTTCCTGAGTATTTCAATGAGTTTGTCCGTCCGGGAATGCTTGCACGCAACCTTGAACGGTTGATGCGGCCTGGATCGGCACGTCAGGCGCAGCTGGACGGATTTGATAAAGTTGCGTCGATCATGGCGACGGAGCAACCCTCTGGCGAGATCGGGGCGCGCGTCATTCTGGAATTGGCAGGCAATTCCAAGAGCTGATTTTGACTGTAGATAGAATACGAAAAACCCCGGTTGTTTTGGCAACCGGGGTTTTTATTATAGTCTGATACTTACTTACGCTTTGCGAGCGGCACGTAATCCCGCTCGGGAGCGCCGGTATAGAGCTGGCGTGGACGGCCGATCTTCTGCTGCGGATCTTCGATCATTTCCTTCCACTGTGCGACCCAGCCGACGGTGCGGGCGAGAGCAAAGAGAACCGTGAACATTTCGGTCGGGAAACCGAGGGCCTTCAGCGTGATGCCGGAGTAGAAGTCGATGTTTGGATAAAGCTTCTTCTCAATGAAGTATTCGTCCGTCAGGGCGATCTTTTCCAGTTCCATTGCAACGTCGAGCAACGGGTCGTCCTTGATGCCCAGTTCGCCCAGAACTTCATGGCAGGTCTTCTGCATGATCTTGGCGCGTGGATCGTAGTTCTTGTAGACGCGGTGACCGAAGCCCATCAGACGGAACGGATCGTTTTTGTCCTTTGCACGGGCGATGAATTCTGGAATGCGGTCCACAGAACCGATTTCAGCCAGCATGTTGAGCGCAGCTTCATTTGCGCCGCCGTGGGCAGGGCCCCAGAGGCAGGCAACGCCGGCAGCGATACATGCAAACGGATTGGCCCCAGAAGAACCGGCAAGGCGCACGGTCGAGGTCGAGGCGTTCTGCTCATGATCTGCGTGGAGAATGAAGATGCGGTCCATTGCACGAGCCAGAACCGGATTGACCTTGTAATCCTCGCATGGAACGCCAAAGCACATATGCAGGAAGTTCGACGCAAAATCGAGATCGTTCTTCGGGTACATAAACGGCTGGCCGATATGGTACTTGTAGGCCATGGCGGCAAGCGTTGGAACCTTGGCGATCAGACGGATCGACGCGACCATACGCTGATGCGGGTCGGTGATGTCGGTCGAGTCATGATAGAAAGCCGACATTGCACCAACGCAGCCAACCATGACTGCCATGGGATGAGCGTCACGACGGAAGCCCGTAAAGAACTTCGTCATCTGTTCGTGAATCATCGTGTGGCGTGTCACACGGTAGTCGAAGTCAGACTTCTGCGTCGCGGTAGGCAATTCGCCGTAGAGAAGCAGATAGCAGGTTTCCAGAAAATCACCGTGTTCGGCAAGCTGATCGATCGGGTAACCGCGATAGAGCAGGGTGCCTTCATCGCCATCGATGTAAGTGATCTTGGATTCGCACGATGCCGTGGACGTGAAGCCGGGATCGTACGTGAACATCTGCGAGTTTTTGTAAAGTGGACCGATATCGACGACGTCTGGTCCGACAGTGCCTTGTCGTACAGGCAGGTCGAATGTTTTGCCTTCTAGTGTAAAGCTGGCTGTCCTATCTGACATCGTGTTTCCTTTCATGTCCACTTTGCCGCCCGCACGACGGCAGAATTGTAATCGTCGTTATAATTTGTCTTTTATCTCTTGGCATGGTCCCCGCCCCTATGGGGACCATCAGCGTTTAGCGCATTATCCTAACGATTTTGCCCGTCAAACTATCCCAAACGGTTCGCGATGCAATGCGTAATTTGAACTATTTACGCCGGTTTTGTCACGTCAGCGTGAATGTTCCCACCTTAACCGATTTGATCGCGAATACGTCCGAGGGACTCTTCGCGTCCAAGGACGAAAAGCACGTCGAACACGCCCGGAGAGGTGGCGCGACCGGTCAGAGCTGCACGTAAAGGCTGTGCAATCTTGCCCAGTTTCAGGCCGGTTTTTTCTGCGTGAGTCCTTACGACAGCGTCTAGAGATTCAACGGTCCATTCGCCAGATGCTTCCAGATCCGGGAGTACGGATTTGAGCACGGCCCGGCCTTCGTCGTTCAGGAGAGAAGCTGCCTTTTCGTCAAGATCAAGAGGACGGGCAGCAAAGATGAATTTCGAACCATCAGCCAGTTCCACCAAAGTTTTGGCGCGGTCCTTCAGGCCCGGCATAGCGGCAAGCAATTGTGCGCTTCGCTTGTCGTCGAGAGCGTCGGCAATTTCCTTGCCACCCTCGATCTCCGGCAGAACAGCGATAAGCGCATCATAAAGCGCCTTGTCGTCACTGGCGCGCATATAGACGCCATTGATTGCCTCAAGCTTCTGAAAATCGAAGCGAGCTGCCCCCTTGTTGATATCCTTCACATCGAACCATTCGATCATCTGTTCGGTCGACATGATTTCGTCGTCGCCATGGCTCCAGCCGAGGCGTACAAGATAGTTGCGCAGAGCAGCAGGCAGATAACCCATCGCACGGTAGGCATCCACACCCAAAGCGCCATGACGCTTGGAGAGTTTTGCACCGTCCGCACCATGAATGAGCGGGATATGCGACATTTGCGGCACGTCCCAACCCATTGCATCATAGATGACTGTCTGCCGCGCAGCATTGGTCAGATGATCGTCGCCGCGTATGATATGGGTCACGCCCATATCGTGATCATCGACAACGACTGCATGCATGTAAGTCGGCGTACCATCGGAACGCAGAATGATGAAATCGTCCAGGTCTTTGTTGGGGAAGCGCACATCGCCCTGCACAGCGTCCTGCACGAGGGTTTCGCCTTCCTGCGGTGCCTTGATCCGGATGACCGGCTTTACGCCTGCAGGCGCTTCTGACGGATCGCGATCACGCCAGCGACCGTCATAGCGCGGCGGACGGCCTTCTTCGCGTGCTTTCTCGCGCATTTCGGCCAGTTCTTCTGGTGTTGCATAGCAATAATATGCCTTGCCGAGAGTGACGAGCTCTTCCGCGACTTCGCGATGGCGAGGCGCGCGCTCGAACTGAGAGATGGCATCGCCGTCCCAGTCCAGACCAAGCCAGGTCAGGCCATCAAGAATGGCAGCCGTCGCGGCGTCGGTGGAACGTTCCCGGTCGGTGTCTTCAATGCGCAGCAGCATCTTGCCGCCGCTGTGCTTGGCATAAAGCCAGTTGAACAAGGCAGTGCGCGCACCACCAATGTGCAGGTACCCCGTGGGCGAGGGGGCAAAACGGGTAACGACCGGTTTCGGCATGATAGCTCCACTATGTCGTGCGCCTTTTTAGAGCAGCGGCAAATGCCGGAGACACAGGCGCGAACTTGAATTCCTATGCCTGCGCGAGACTGCCCGGCAGGTAATCGGGGTTCGTTATGCGAACCCACTCGATTTCGGCTGCGGTTCATGTAGCATAGGCAGCAATGTGCGCAAGGGCCTCGCATCCCTTTCGCACGAATGTGCCGTCGTTCTTTCGGGGTATTCCGGCGGTTGGGCCAACTTTTGCGGTCAGGCGGGGGCATGACAGGCATCAGGGAAGCGAGCGATGCAAACGAACGGGCGCTTGTGAAAAGCTTGCCCGACGGTTTGGTGCGCGCTTTGTTGCCAGAGGTCTGGCCTCCAAATGATGTCGAGATTCCGGTAAATCCACCGCCGGTCAAGCCTCGTGCGCCAAGCTTGCGTGAACGACTTTTGTCTATACCGTCGGTCACAGGTCGACAGTTCAAGGCTGCGGCTGAAACTGAAGCGGGACGCGGTGTATTTTTTCTTCTGCTGCCGGTTTTTGCCGGTGTTGGCGCAATCATCTATTTCACGCTCTCATTCGAACCGGCATGGATACCGCTTTTGTCCATGCTCGGTATGGCCACTATCTTGCGAATTGCGACGCGCAAACAATTCGCCGCTGCCCAAGGCGTGACATTGGCAATCGCTCTGCTGGCGGGGTTTGTGGTCGGCAAATGGGAAACGGAACGTCGTGCCACGCCGATGCTGGGCTCTGACGTGGCAACACGTGTAACGGGTCGGGTTGTCGCTCTTGAATATCAGGACAATGGCAGCTGGCGGATAACACTTGATGTGCTCCAGACAGAGCGTCCAAAACTCCGTTTTCCACCGAAACGCATTCGTGTCAATGCGCGGGACATACCGGCGTCAACGGCCATTGGCAGCGGACTGGCAGGTTTCGTGCGATTGCGTATTCCGTCGGGTCCGGTTCGCCCGGGTAACTACGATTTCTCGTTTCATGCCTATTTCAATGGTATTGGTGCCAATGGTTTCTTTCTCGGAACACCCAAAGTGGCGACGGTTTCTCAGCCAGACGAACTGACTGCGGAAATTTCCCAATGGATCGCCATGTTGCGCGTGCGGGTGTCTGAGCGAATCGAGGAAGTGATCGGTGGCGAGGACGGCAGTGTTGCTTCGGCGCTTGTGGCAGGCACGCGTGCGGGGATCAGCGAGCGGACAAATGAAGACCTGCGCAAGGCGGGGCTCGCACATATTCTGTCGATCTCGGGCTTGCATATGGCGCTTGCCGCTGGCGTTGTCATGCTGACGTTGCGATCCGTCTTCGCGCTATTTCCGGCTTTCAGTGTGCGGCATCCGGTGAAGAAATATGCGGCCTTTCTCTCCCTGTTGAGCTGTACCTTCTATCTTGCCATGTCAGGTGCGGATGTCGCTGCACAACGAAGCTATGTGATGATTGCAGTCATGCTCGGAGCTTTGCTGGTAGACCGAGCGGCCATCAGTATGCGCAATCTGGCGATTGCGGCCATCGCTATGATTGCAATTTCGCCGCATGAGATACTGGGACCGAGTTTTCAAATGTCTTTTTCGGCTACGGCTGCGTTGATTGCCGGTTATGCCTGGTGGAGCGAGCGCTACGCGATCAGGCAGGTTGGCACGGAAAAACGTGGGAAGACCGCTTATAGCTTCGCTGGAAAAATCCTGAAGCCGATCTCAGCGGCGGCGGCTACTTCGCTCATCGCCGGATTGGCGAGCGGGATTTTTGCAGCTTATCACTTCAACAATACAGCGCCGTTCGGTCTTGTAGGAAATGTCCTCGCTGAGCCTGTAATAGCTCTTCTCGTGATGCCGTTTGCCGTCTTTGGTCTTGTGCTGATGCCATTGCAACTGGACTGGGTGCCTTTGCAGATAATGGGCTGGGGCATTTTCGCAGTCAGGCACATTGCTGCCTTTGTTGCAAAGTGGTCACCAGACGGTAATCCTGGGGCCATGCCCGCACTCACTATCGTTCTCTGGACCATTGCGCTCGTTCTGGTTGTTGTTCTGTCGACCAGATTGAAGGTGTTGGCGCTGCCGTTCATCGTTCTAGGGTTTGCTGCTTTCGTCAGGGAGCCCTTTCCTGACATCGTGATCTCGGAAGATGCCAAACTGGTGGGGGTTCGGCTCGCGGACGGGAAGTTCGCAGTCAATCGAAGCCGACCGTCACAGTTCACAATCGACAATTGGAAAACCGCTTATCTGGTGGAAGAGTTCATTGCGCCGCCATCCGGCAAAAACAAAAAGCGAACTGATGGGGACGGGTTCGAATGCGAAGATGGACTTTGCACGATCAGTCTGCGTGATGGTCGTACACTAGCCTACACCGCAGATGTCGCGATGCTGGAAATAGCCTGCAATATCGGCGATGTGGTTATTCTCGCCGTTTCCGGCAAAGATCTGGCGTGCGAACGTTCCACTATCCTGAGTATCAGCAAGCAGGAACTGGCACTAAAGGGAGCCGTCGAGATCAGGCTCGGAGAAAGGCCAGATCAAAATCGATCTTTCAGAGCTGTACCGGGCGACACCTACGACGTCGCAAAGCCCGGGATGAGCCAGCAAACATCTGAATTGCAGCCGGAGGACCGAATTACCTATGCAATTGATGCGCCAAGTCGTCCCTGGCATCTGCACCGCATCCATTCGCGTCCAGCACGTGGCTTGTCCGAGCGCGAGTACAAACCAAAATCCCACTCCGCTCAAAATGCCGGAGTTTGTTCATCAGGTGTTAGCGATGAACCAACGCGCTGCAACTAAATAAAGAGCGGTTCCACGTTTCTGTTCTTAACTGGAACCGCTCCATTGTTTGAACTCGGAGCTTATCTCCAAAACCGGCTACACTACGATCTAGTAGCGGCGGATCAGGCCCACAAGCTTGCCCTGCACACGAACCCGATCCGGGCCAAATATTCTAGTTTCGTATGCCGGGTTTGCGGCTTCCAAAGCGATGGATGCACCCTTGCGGCGAAAGCGCTTCAAAGTCGCTTCCTCGTCATCGACAAGTGCCACCACGATTTCGCCGGGGTTTGCTGAATCACCGCGTTTAATGATGACGGTATCACCGTCGAAAATGCCGGCGTCGATCATTGAATCACCTCTGACCTCAAGCGCGTAGTGCTCGCCCGCACCGATCATTTCGGGCGGAAGGCTGAGGGAGTGTGTCTGATTCTGGATTGCTGAAATCGGTACACCCGCAGCAATTCGCCCCATGACCGGTACGGACACAGTTCCAGACGTGTCGTCATTGGTAGCCACGGGGGCGGGGCGTGCCGGTGGCGGAGGCGTTTTGCCCAGGCTGCCTTCGATAACGCTGGGAGCGAACTTCTTTTGTGCATTGAGGCCCGGAGCGATGGAATCCGGCAGACGTAACACCTCAAGCGCACGCGCCCTGTTCGGCAGACGGCGAATAAATCCACGCTCCTCAAGGGCGGTGATCAGACGATGGATACCCGATTTTGAAGCCAGATCGAGCGCTTCCTTCATTTCATCGAAAGACGGGGGAATGCCCGTTTCTTTTAGACGTTCATGAATGAACAGCAGAAGCTCGTGCTGTTTACGGGTTAACATGCGCGACACCCTCCCGGCCAAGAATCGAGAAAAACAAAACCAGAACGAACACTATATGTTCCAGTCTTGTTCTGCAATGGTTTTAAAACCATTAACGCTCAGGGTGAGATTGAACGGAATACTTCAGGGCAAGACCATCACGGGCACGGCATGTCAGATGCTGCTTCGAATAACATATATTTTATGATGACTTAGGTCTGTTTTCTCAAGCTTTAGTGAGGCCGAGAATTGCGCTCGATCTACAGCATGAGAACGCGACAATCATCGCCAACAGTGGCAGCAGGAGCGTTTTCATCCCTGATGAGAAGCGCTTTTGAACCGACGAGAGCTGAAAGCATGGACGAATCTTGGACCGGAAACGGCTTTGCGGTCAGCGTTCCATCAGGGTTTGATTCGATTGTGGCCCGGATATAATCGCGGCGGTGGTCATTCGCAGGCAGGTCAGTGCCCAGCTTTGCAGGTCGGATATCGGCATCGAGGTTCGTTCCGGCAAGCTTGGCGACGAGCGGACGGAGAAAAACGAGGCTGCATACCAAGCTCGAAACGGGATTGCCCGGTAGTCCGATGACATGCACGATCTTGCCGTTCACTTCGATGCGCCCATACATCAGGGGCTTGCCGGGCCGCATGGCGATCTTCCAGAAGTCGAGATTGACGCCCTGTTTCTGCAGTGCTCCATGCACAAAATCCCGGTCACCGACGGAAGCGCCGCCGATCGTCACCAGAATGTCGATGCCGCTTTGCAGGCTGTCTGCTATTGCCCGTTCGATTTTGGCAGGATCATCCGGAATGATCCCTTTATCATGTGGCGCTCCGCCGGCTCGCCTTACTATCTCGGCGATTCCAACGCTGTTCGATGCAACAATCTGGTCTTTTCCGGGTGTTTCCCCCGGCGGAACCAGTTCATCGCCGGTCGCAATGATTGCTATTTTGGGCTTTTGAAACACGTCGATTTTCGCATTGCCACTGGCCGCTGCCAGCGACAGGGCTGCAGCATCCAGCGCCCGCCCGCTCGGAATGACGATGTTATCGGGTGAAAAATCGAGGCCTGCGCGGCGTATATGTCGTCCCGGTTCTATGCCTTCGTGAACGGTTAGCCGGTTATCCGAGCGCTCAGTGTGTTCCTGAATAACGATCGTGTCCGAGCCTTTGGGCAGTGGCGCGCCGGTGAAAATCCTGACTGCCTGACCAGTTCCCGTTTCACCTTCGAAACGATTTCCCGCTGCCGATTCGCCGATGATGTCGAACTCGACGGGATAAGAGATGTTGTCTGGCGCGATCAGGGCGTAACCGTCCATGGCCGATCCGTCGAACGGCGGCTGCAGAAAATGTGCCAAAACAGGTGTTGCAACCACGCGCCCACCTGCATCTGACAATGCGACCTGCTCTTTACCGTGCGGTTCTGCGGATTTCAGGATGCGGGCCAGTGCTTCATCGACCGGGAGAAGGGACATGGCGTTTCCTCTCGAACTGAATTGTTGACCCGTCTAGACCACAGAATCTGTCCAGATGAGTTGATCCAGAGCAAAGTCTAGCGGTTTATGCTTTCCAGTCACCTGATTTGCCGCCGCTCTTTTCGGTAACGCGGATACCGCCGATCTCCATATGTTTGTCGACGGCTTTGGCCATGTCATAGATCGTAAGACATGTGACAGAAACGGCGGTGAGGGCTTCCATTTCCACGCCGGTGCGCCCCTTGAGCTTGGCCAGCGCACGAACGCGCAAACCGGGCAATGTCTGATCCGGCTCGATTTCGACGGCTACTTTGGTCAGCATCAGCGGATGGCATAGGGGAATCAGATCGGCGGTCTTTTTGGCCGCCATGATGCCAGCCAGACGCGCAGCACCAATGACATCACCTTTCGCGGCGTTGCCTTCCAGAATGAGCGCCAGCGTTTCGGGCTTCATTCTGACCGATCCTTCGGCCACAGCCTGTCGTTCAGTCTCGTCCTTGGCACCAACATCCACCATATTGGCAGCGCCGGTCTGGTCGATATGGGTGAGTTTGGATGGCATCGATCAAGCCTTGCCAGTCAGCAGTTCACGGGTAGCCGCTGCAACATCGGCCTGCCGCATCAGGCTCTCTCCGATGAGGAATGTCCCGATTCCAGACTTTTTCAGACGCAGGCAGTCTTCGTGTGTGAATATGCCGCTTTCACCGACCAGAACGCGATCGGCTGGCGCCATTTTCGACAGCCGTTCCGAAACGGCCAGATCGACCTCAAATGTACGCAAATTGCGATTGTTGACGCCGAGCAGACGCGATGAAAGCTTTAGTGCGCGTTCCATCTCGGCTTCGTCATGCACTTCGATGAGTGCATCCATGCCAAGCTCGAACGCGGTTTCTTCCAACGCCTTTGCAAGATCATCGTCGACGCTTGCAAGAATGATCAGAATGCAATCTGCACCCCAACTACGGGCTTCGTGTACCTGATAGGTATCGAACAGAAAATCCTTGCGCAGAGCCGGGAGACTGCAAGCGTTGCGAGCTGCCGTCAGAAATTCCGGCGCTCCCTGAAAGGAAGGCGTGTCAGTCAGCACTGAAAGACATGCAGCGCCACCAGCTTCATAGGCTTTTGCAAGTGCAGGCGGATCGAAATCAGGACGGATCAAGCCCTTCGATGGGCTTGCCTTCTTGATTTCAGCAATCAGCGCGAATTCACCGGCGGCGCGTTTTGCCTCCAGCGCTTTGAGAAAACCACGCGGCGCTTCCTGATCCTGTGCGTGTGCCTTCAAATCAGCGACGGTGCGCTCGGCTTTTGCAGCAGCGATTTCTTCGCGCTTGTAAGCCTCGATCTTGCGCAGAATGTCGGTGGACATGAATTGATCCTTTCCGTCAGGCGGCTTTGTCGTTGGAAACGGCAATCACCTTCTGCAAAACATCAAGTGCTGCGCCGCTGTCGATGGATTGTGCCGCGAGTGCGATGCCTTCTTTCAGGTCCTTCGCGTTGCCAGCAATCACAAGCGCCGCGCCTGAATTGAGCAGGACGATGTCTCGATAGGCGTTTTTCTCGCCTTCAAGTACGCCCAGCAGAGCCTTGGCGTTTACCGAAGCCTCGCCACCTTTCAGTTCGGCCGGGTCGCAACGACGCAATCCAACTTCTTCCGGCGTAATTTCAAAGGTACGAATCTGACCGTTTTCGAGGGCGGCAACTTGTGTCGTTCCTGCGGTAGTCATCTCGTCGAGGCCGTCGCCGTAGACAACCCAAGCCGCTTCGGAACCCAGTTCCTTGAGCACTTCAGCCAGCGGCACAAGCCATTGTGGTGCGAATACCCCCACAAGCTGACGCTTGACGCTGGCCGGATTGGAGAGGGGGCCAAGCAGATTGAAGATGGTGCGGGTGCCGAGTTCTACGCGGGAGGGGCCGACATGGCGCATGGCGGAATGGTGCATCGGTGCAAACATGAAGCCGAGGCCAGCTTCTGTGATGCTGCGACCGATGATGCTCGCGTCGGCCTCGATATTGATGCCGAGCGCGGCGAGTGCATCGGCTGCACCAGAGCGGGAGGAGAGGGCGCGGTTGCCATGTTTTGCTACAGGAACGCCAGCTCCAGCAACAACAAATGCCGAGCAGCTGGAGACATTGTATGAACCCGACTGATCGCCACCAGTGCCAACAATATCGATGGCATTGTCGGGAGCGGAAACTCCCAGCATACGCGAGCGCATGGAGGCAACGGCACCGGCGATTTCCGGTACTGTTTCACCGCGTACGCGCAACGCCATCAACAGTCCGCCGATCTGCGACGGCGTTGCCTGTCCTGACATCATGATATCGAAGGCGGCTCTGGAATCCTCAAGCGAAAGCGGCTCGCCTGATGCAGCTTTCGCGATATAGGGTTTTAGATCAGCCATTTTGGATGCCCACCGTCCTTAAAACGCCAGAGCGTTGTTGATGACGGTCTGGTTTATCTTAACAGGATACTGCTTCTGCAATTCGCCGACGAGCTGTTCGAGAACATCATCCGAGAGCGATGTCGCCAGATATTTCTGCTGCTGTTCCGGAATAGCTTCCGGGCCAGCTCCGGCAGGTTCGGTCACTTCAACAACCTTGAACAGAATCTGGGCATCGTCCGAAGGTGCAGCAGCGCTACCAGTGAAACCATTCGCTCCCCGGAAAATCTGCGCCGCCGCCGCTGTTCCGATATCGGCATCGTTGGTCGTGCGGACAATACCACGCTTGGTCTGCTTTTCGACGCCCAGCTCTGTAGCGATCGCGTCGAGTGTCGCGCCGCCATCGAGGCGTTTCTTCAACTCGTCTACGCGCTGGTTGAGACGCTTGACTGCTTCTTCGCCCTTCCACGCCGCTGCAACCTTGTCCTTGACTTCGTCGAGCGTACGGTCGCGTGCCGGAGTTACACTGTCAACCTGATACCAGAGATAGCCAATATTGCCCATGGTCAGGGCGTCGTTGTCAAAACCCTGGTCGGCCTGGAAGGCAGCAGAAAGCAGCGCTTCGGAGTTTGGCAGCTGCACTGGATTACCAGAAGGATCGTTACCTTCGGCGTCGACGGATTCCACGATGACGGACTTGAGGCTTAGCTTCTTTGCCACATCAGCCATTGATGCGCCGTCGGAACGGTCCTGCTCATAAGAGTCATGAATGCCGCTGATGCTGCTTGCTGCGATATTGTTGGCAAGCGTGATGCGAATTTCGCCTTCAACTTCGGCTTGTGGCTTCACATGAGCCGGTTCGATCTGCGTCACGCGCAGGATAACAGGACCAAAGCCACCCTTCACCACCGGGCTCACGCCATTCTCTGCCAGTGCAAAAGCTGCATCGGCAACTGCCTGATCAGGAATAGCGGATTTCTCAAACGTGCCAAGCTTCAGGTCGTCTTCTGTTTTACCCTGTTCCTTGCCAATATCGATGAAGCTTGTTCCAGCGGCAATTTTCTGCTGGGCAGCTTCAGCTGCGGCGTCATCGGCAAAGCTCAACTGCTCAATAGTACGCTTTTCGATCGTGCTGAAGCGGTCCTTGTTCTTTTCGTAATATTCGTTGATTTCGTCCTGCGTGACGGCGGACGGATCAGCAATATCAGCCGGCTCCAGCTTCACATAGGTTATTTTCCGGTACTCCGGTGCCTTATACTCGTCCTTGTGTGCGTCAAAATAGGTCTTGAGCGCATCTTCGGACGGGGCAGGGACAGCATCGGCCTTTTCAGCCTGAATGGTCACATAGTCAACGCTGCGGGTTTCACCTTGATATAGAGCCAGCGCCTTCAACGCTGTATTCGGAAGCTTGATGCCGTCCGTTGCAGCTTCCACGATCTGCTGGCGGCGAGCCACTTTCGCGCGGTTGTCGAGATAATCCTGAGCACGAATGCCAGATTGACGAAGCACTGCATCGAACTGTGCACGATTGAAGTTGCCGCTTGCGTCATGGAAAGCCGGATCTTCACCGGTCAGTCGAGCAATTCCGTCCTTGGAAAGGCCGAGCTGCATGTTGCGCGCACCTTCATCCAGAACCACACCGGCTGCGAGCTGGGCGAGTACCTGATTTTCGACACCGAGCGTTTTTGCCTGTTCGCGCGTCAGACGCTGGCGAAACTGTTGAGACAAACGCATCATCTGCTGTTCATAGGCGAAACGATAATCAGTGGCGCTCACTTCGGAACCGCCAGCCGTCAAAGCGGCATTGCCTGACAGGCCGCCGCGAAAGACATCGGAGATGCCCCAGATCGCAAAGCTCAGTACAAGCAGGCCAAGCAGAAGTTTGGCGACCCAGGATTGAGCGGCAGAACGCAGGCTGTCGAGCATTGGAAACCCTTCAAGTATAAATCTAAGCTCGGCTTTCATAGATAGAGCCAGTCAGGGGATAACCTCAAGCCAGCCCTATATGCAAGGTCTCATTGCATGTAGGCACTCAAGAACATTTGCATTGCGGCACGAATACGCTTAGTCAGTGGCAAATTTTGGCGCTGGTCCGCTTTCAAGAGGTGACCGCGTCTACTGTTTTGAACAGGCGAGGAGAATGAAATGACTCCGGGAATCCGTCCGCTGGTTGCTGGCAACTGGAAGATGAATGGCACGGGAGAGTCCCTGACCGAATTGCGTGCGATTGCTGCCGGCCTGAGCTCCGATCTCGGCCGCAAGCTTGACGCCGTCATTTGTGTACCTGCGACGCTTCTTTCCCGCGCGGCGGAAACGCTCGAAGGCGAGACTGTTGGTCTCGGCGGTCAGGATGCTCACCATAAAGTGTCTGGCGCGCATACAGGCGATGTCTCTGCAGAAATGCTTAAGGAAGCGGGCGCTACGCATGTCATAATCGGTCATTCCGAACGCCGGACCGACCATCATGAAAGCAATGACACTGTTCGCGCCAAGACCGAGGCCGCATGGGCTGCCGGATTGGTTGCAATCGTTTGCGTCGGCGAAACTGCCGATGAGCGCAAGGCGGAGCGTACTCTGGATGTAATCGGCAAGCAGCTTGCTGGCTCTTTGCCGGATGGCGTCAATGCCGAGAATACGATCATTGCTTACGAACCGGTTTGGGCAATCGGTACAGGGTTGACGCCAACAGTGCAGGACGTGCGTGCCGCTCATGCTTTCATGCGTGAGCAGCTAATTGAACGTTTCGGCACGAAAGGCGCACATCTTCGGCTGCTCTATGGCGGTTCGGTCAAGCCTTCAAACGCATTGGAATTGCTCGGCGTCGCGGATGTTGATGGTGCGCTTGTTGGTGGTGCGAGCTTGAAGGCGAACGATTTTCTCGCCATATGCGAAACCTATCGTAATTTGTAACCGGCACATCACGTCTGTCTATCTTGGTCTCGGGGCTTGGATTATCGGACAATAGCGTGTAAAGAGCCGCTCTAGTTTTAGGGATATAAAGACCGTAACCCATGCAGACCGTAATCATTGTCATTCATTTGTTGATCGTGCTGGCGCTTGTCGGCGTTGTGCTTATCCAGCGTTCGGAAGGCGGTGGCCTTGGCATTGGCGGTGGTTCGGGGTTCATGACGGCTCGCGGCGCAGCCAACGCGCTGACCCGCACGACAGCCATTCTCGCGATCGGTTTCTTCGCGACCTCGCTTATTCTCGGCATCATGGCACGCTACGGCGAAAAGCCGACCGACATTCTCAATCGTATCCCGGCGGCAACCGGCAGTCAGTCAGCTCCGGCAGGCGGCAATGGCGGCGGTATCCTCAATCAGCTGGGTGGCGAGTCTTCGCGTCCTGACGCCAATCAGACTGCACCTGCAGTTCCAGGTGCTGCGGCACCGGCAACACAGCCCGACGCTACCCAGCCGCAGGCTCCGGTTGTTCCGGAAACCCCGGCCAACCCGGTTCCTAGCTCGCAGTAAAAGGTCGAGCAAAGTGAACAGAATGCGAAACCGGCCCTTGTGGCCGGTTTTCTTTTTGTTAATCATGAGACTGCAAAGTGTTGCAGCTAGGCAATACGCTGCCGCGAATCGCATTGCAGAACGATGGCAGCGAATTGAGAACCGGATCGCTTTGCAGTAAGGAAAGCGAAAGTCTGGTCGCAATTAATGCGGCAGACATTTTTCCCTTGTGCTTGAATTTTCGGGAACCGAACATGTTTTCACGCCGTATTTTGATGGCAGGTATTGCAACTCTCTGCATCGGAGCGACCGCTCCTGCATTTGCAACTTCGCCGGTAAGCGCTGAAGCGCAGCTCAATGAAGCTGCTGCGTCTGTTCAGCAAGTTGCTCTCTCAAGCGATGCCAAGGCCAATCCTGAAAAGCCGAAGAAGAAAAAGGCTTCCAAGAGCGGCAATGCAGTTAAGGCCAACAAGTACAACATCGATCCGAAGTTCCGGGCGCAGGAAGTGGCTTTTACCGGCTATAAGCCTGGTACCATCGTGATCGACCCGAAGCAGCGTTTCCTTTACCTTGTTGAAACGTCGACGACTGCTCGCCGCTATGGCATCGCTGTCGGCAAGCAGGGATTGGAATTCAAGGGCACTGGAACAATCAACGCGAAGCGGGAGTGGCCGCGCTGGATTCCGACCAAGGAAATGATCGAGCGTGATCCGGCTCACTATGGTCGTTTCAAGAACGGTATGGATGGTGGTCCAGGCAATCCACTTGGTTCGCGCGCTCTGTACTTGTTTCAGGGCAACAAGGACACCTACATCCGCATTCATGGCACGGTACAGCCATGGACTATCGGTAGCTCGGCTTCCAACGGCTGCTTCCGCATGATCAATGAGGATGTGATGGATCTTTATGAGCGCGTCGGTCTGGGTACCGAAGTGGTTGTTCTCTGATCTGTAAATGACTATGTGAATGTGGCCGGGCTTATGGGCTCGGCCTTTTCTTTTGTGCCAATGGCTATTCTGGCAGGTGGAAGCTGTGGATTTCGAGCTTCGACATGGCTTTATGTGAATAGGGGCGCTAGAGAGTACAGACGTATTCGCTCCGGGGTTTCTGGCTCCGGTTTTTCTTTGTGCAACGACGATTACCGCTTGGCTTCGGTGAAAAAACACTGCCGGGGTGCATTTTTTTGTGGCGGAATCAATCAAGAAAGTCTAACGAGATAAGCCCATGGCGCGATATGTATTCATCACTGGCGGCGTGGTTTCTTCCCTTGGAAAAGGCATAGCTGCCGCAGCACTGGCTGCACTCCTTCAGGCACGTGGTTACCGCGTGCGTATCCGTAAACTCGACCCTTATCTGAATGTCGATCCCGGCACGATGTCGCCTTACCAGCATGGTGAGGTGTTCGTCACTGACGATGGTGCCGAAACCGACCTTGATCTGGGCCATTACGAGCGGTTCACCGGTCGTCCTGCCAACCAGCAGGACAACATCACCACCGGCCGCATCTATCGGAACATCATCGAAAAGGAACGCCGCGGCGATTATCTCGGTGCG
Source organism: Brucella lupini (assembly GCF_002252535.1). Classification (NCBI taxonomy): domain Bacteria; kingdom Pseudomonadati; phylum Pseudomonadota; class Alphaproteobacteria; order Hyphomicrobiales; family Brucellaceae; genus Brucella; species Brucella lupini. Next base: position 153,071 of record NZ_NNRN01000031.1, on the reverse strand, counting down.
ACGGTTCAGGTCATTCCGCATGTGACCGACGAGATCAAGAACTTCGTCCTTGAAGGCAACGAAGACTATGATTTCGTTCTTTGCGAAATCGGCGGCACGGTTGGCGACATCGAAGCCATGCCGTTCCTCGAAGCGATCCGTCAGCTTGGCAATGAACTGCCGCGCGGAACGGCAGTTTATATCCATCTGACCTTGATGCCGTATATTCCGGCAGCTGGTGAACTGAAGACCAAGCCGACCCAGCATTCGGTCAAGGAGCTGCGCTCTATCGGTATTGCTCCAGATATCCTTCTGGTCCGCGCCGATCGCGAGATTCCGGAATCAGAACGTCGCAAGCTGTCGTTGTTCTGTAATGTCCGCGAAAGCGCGGTCATTCAGGCGCTCGACGTAGCAACGATCTACGATGTGCCGATTGCCTACCATAAGGAAGGCCTTGATTCGGAAGTTCTGTCGGCATTCGGTATCGACCCGGCTCCGAAGCCCCGTATGGACCGCTGGGAAGAGGTCTCCAACCGCCTCCACAATCCGGAAGGCGAAGTGACCATCGCTATCGTCGGCAAATATACCGGCCTTAAAGATGCCTATAAGTCGCTGATCGAAGCGCTCTATCATGGTGGTCTTGCCAACAAGGTAAAAGTCAATCTCGACTGGATCGAGGCTGAAGTCTTCGAAAGCGAAGATCCGGCCCCATATCTGGAAAAGGTTCATGGCATTCTGGTGCCGGGCGGTTTCGGCGAACGTGGCGCGGAAGGCAAGATTCTTGCAGCGAAGTTCGCTCGTGAACGCAAGGTTCCTTACTTCGGTATCTGCTTTGGCATGCAAATGGCTTGCATTGAAGCAGCACGTAATCTCGTTGGTATCGAAAACGCATCTTCGACCGAGTTCGGTCCGACCAAGGAGCCGGTTGTCGGTCTCATGACCGAGTGGCTGAAGGGCAATATGCTCGAGAAGCGCGCTTCGGCTGGTGATCTTGGCGGTACAATGCGCCTTGGTGCATATGAAGCGGCGTTGAAGTCGGGCTCGAAGATTGCGGAAATCTACGGATCGACCGATATTTCCGAGCGCCATCGTCATCGCTATGAAGTCAATATCGACTACAAGGAACGTCTGGAATCTGCCGGACTGAACTTCGCAGGCATGTCACCGGATGGTGTTCTGCCGGAAACAGTCGAATATCCTGACCACCCTTGGTTCATCGGCGTTCAGTACCACCCTGAACTGAAGTCTCGACCGTTCGAACCGCATCCGCTGTTTGCTTCCTTCATCGAAGCGGCAATCGAGCAGAGCCGTCTGGTCTGAAAATCTAACGCGCCTTTCGGGGCGCGTTTTCATTTCCGCTTTCAGGCCGTGGTCTTGTTTTCGACCCACCTTTACGCCAGATAAGGTGCCTGCAAGGCATTCAATATCGAGGTTCACGTCATGGCGACTGCCAATTCATCCGTAAAAATCGGAAACGTTACTTTTTCAAACAGTGCGCCGTTTGCCCTGATAGCGGGCCCGTGCCAGATGGAAACGCGTGAACACGCTTTCGATATGGCAGGCCGTCTCAAGGAGATGACCGATAAGCTCGGCATCGGTCTTGTCTACAAGTCCAGCTTCGACAAGGCCAATCGCACATCCTTGAAGGCTGAGCGTGGAATCGGCCTCGAAAAGGCAATGGAAGTTTTTGCGGATCTCAAGAAGGAGTTCGGCTTTCCGGTGCTGACGGATATCCACACTGAAGAGCAGTGCGCCGCAGTTGCTCCTGTGGTCGATGTCCTGCAGATCCCGGCATTTCTCTGCCGCCAGACCGATCTGCTGATTGCTGCCGCCAAGACGGGACGTGTCGTGAATGTCAAGAAGGGCCAGTTTCTGGCGCCGTGGGACATGAAAAATGTTCTTTCCAAGATTACGGAAAGTGGCAATCCGAATGTGCTGGCGACCGAACGCGGTGTTTCGTTTGGCTATAATACGCTCGTTTCCGATATGCGTTCCTTGCCGATCATGGCAGGCCTCGGTTCGCCAGTAGTCTTCGATGCGACTCATTCCGTACAGCAGCCGGGCGGGCAAGGTGGTTCGTCGGGTGGTCAGCGCGAATTCGTTGAGACGCTGGCACGCGCAGCTGTAGCCGTTGGCGTTGCCGGGCTCTTCATCGAAACGCATCAGGATCCGGACAATGCTCCTTCCGATGGCCCGAACATGGTGCCGGTGGATAAAATGCCCGCGCTCCTCGAAAAGCTGATGGCTTTCGATCGTATCGCGAAAGGGCTTTAAACAGTTCTCGGAGAATTTAAAAAGGCGGGGGATTTTCCTCCGCCTTTTGTTTCGCTAAGCCATTCTCGCCGCTTTTTTTGCGGTTAGGGCTTAAAAATTGGCCTGGTGCATAATCTTTTCTGAAATGTCTGCAAAGTTTCAGGATTATGCGCTAAGAAATGGCCGCATCGGATTTGTTAAGCGCCTCGCACATCTGGCGGGGCAATCTATAGGGAAGGACTGGTTCCTATGACTGCAATCATCGACATCGTCGGCCGCGAAATCCTCGACAGCCGCGGCAACCCGACCGTCGAAGTGGACGTTGTGCTTGAAGACGGCTCTTTCGGACGTGCTGCGGTTCCGTCTGGCGCATCGACTGGCGCGCATGAAGCTGTAGAATTGCGTGATGGTGGCAGCCGCTATCTCGGCAAGGGTGTGGAAAAGGCCGTCGAAGCTGTCAATGGCAAGATTTTTGACGCTATTGCGGGCATGGATGCGGAAAGCCAGCTGCTCATCGACCAGACGATGATCGAGCTTGACGGCTCGGCCAACAAGGGCAACATCGGCGCCAACGCTATTCTGGGCGTTTCGCTTGCCGTTGCCAAGGCTGCGGCCCAGGCAACCGGTCTCCCACTTTACCGCTACGTTGGTGGGGCAAATGCCCATGTTCTGCCGGTCCCCATGATGAATATCATTAATGGCGGTGCACATGCTGACAATCCGATTGATTTCCAGGAGTTCATGATTCTGCCAGTGGGGGCTTCGTCCGTTCGTGAAGCTGTTCGTTATGGCTCGGAAGTTTTCCATACCCTCAAGAAGCGTCTGAAGGATGCCGGTCACAACACCAATGTTGGCGATGAAGGCGGCTTTGCTCCTAATCTGAAGAATGCCCAGGCTGCGCTCGATTTCATCATGGAATCGATCGAAAAGGCCGGTTTCAAGCCGGGTGAAGATATTGCTCTTGGCCTCGACTGCGCTGCGACCGAATTTTTCAAGGACGGTAATTACGTCTATGAAGGCGAACGCAAGACGCGCGATCCAAAGGCTCAGGCCAAGTATCTCGCCAAGCTCGCCAGCGACTATCCTATCGTCACTATCGAAGATGGTATGGCTGAAGACGACTGGGAAGGTTGGAAGTACCTGACCGATCTTATTGGCGACAAGTGCCAACTCGTTGGTGACGACCTGTTCGTCACCAATTCCGCTCGTCTCCGTGACGGTATTCGTATGGGCGTTGCCAACTCGATTCTCGTCAAGGTCAACCAGATCGGATCGCTGTCTGAAACGCTCGACGCGGTCGAAACGGCTCATAAGGCTGGCTATACTGCCGTCATGTCGCATCGTTCGGGTGAAACCGAGGATTCGACGATTGCCGATCTCGCGGTTGCTACCAACTGTGGTCAGATCAAGACTGGCTCGCTGGCCCGTTCGGACCGTACGGCCAAGTACAACCAGCTGATCCGTATCGAGGAGGAACTTGGCAAGCAGGCCCGCTATGCAGGTCGCAGCGCACTGAAGTTCCTCTGATTTTTCTCTGAGACTGATAAAGGCGGGCTTCGGTCCGCCTTTTTTCGTTTTCGCCCTATATGACTTCCAATGCTTGGCATTTGACCGGATGCAATTATATTGATATCAATGTTATTGCATTGGTGTTTGAGCTGATGAGGCAGCGGCTTGGAATTCAGATGATGAAGCCGTGGGGGAGTTAACAACGGGAGAGAGAAAATGGCTTATATCGAAGGATTTGTTGTCGCCGTCCCCAAGGCGAACAAGGAACTTTATCGCAAGCATGCCGCCGAAGCTGCTGTATTATTCAAGGAGTTTGGCGTGACGCGTATGGTCGAAGCATGGGGGGATGATGTGCCGGATGGCAAGGTCACCGATTTTCGACGTGCGGTTAAGGCCGAGGCCGACGAGGAGGTTGTTTTCTCCTGGTTCGAATATCCCGACAAGGCAACGCGCGACGCTGCAAATAGCAAAATGATGAGTGATCCGCGTATGAAGGCGATGGGTGACCAGATGCCATTCGACGGCAAGCGCATGATCATGGGCGGGTTTTCCACAATTGTAGATGTTTGATCCTGTCAAACATTTTATCAATCTGAATGAGCGGCTCGTCTTTATGATGAGCCGTTCTCGCTTCCTGACGGGTTTGAATGGTTTGCGCGAGGTTCACTTCTTCCAGCTGTTACGAAAACTAGTCCCGACTGCTCCTGACATCGGTTCTTGGTAAATCTCTGTTAAGCAAAATAATGCTTGATGGTGGAATTCGGATTGATGCCCTTCGCAGGATTCGTAGTGGCACCGAATATCCGGGAAGGAAGCCGAAATGTGGACCAAGCAGAAGCGTAAATCGATCCGTGGGCGTTTTGTGTTGCCCATTCTGACGGCTGCATTTCTGAGTTACTTCGGCTTTCACGCCTATCACGGCGAATATGGTCTCTACTCCCGTATTCAGCTGGAAGAGCAGAAAAGCCTTCTGGCCAAGCAGCTCGAACAAGTGACGGCAGATCGCAACGCGCTCGAAAAACGAGTCACGCTTTTGCGCGATGGTTCCATCGAGAAGGATATGCTTGACGAGCAGGCACGCAGAGCGCTTAATCTCTCCCATCCCGATGAAGTGACAATTATCACCTCCAGGGAAGACCGTTCAAATTAACTGAAATCCGGTTAATTGTCTTTTTGTGATATGTTTTTAAGGGCTTGGCGACATAGCAGCTATGCTCTGGGCGCATATTGTATCTTGTGATATGCCCGTATAACGTCACAATAGAACGACAATTTAGGGAGCGAGATATGGCACCGAGGGCTAAAAAGTCGCCTGCTAGCAAAACGCAGGCGACTTCTGTGACTGCACCCAAGGCACCTGCACCTGTGAACTTCGACAAGAAGCAGGAGCTGGACGCTTATCGCGAAATGCTGTTGATCCGGCGTTTCGAAGAAAAAGCCGGCCAGCTTTATGGCATGGGCTTCATTGGTGGTTTCTGCCACCTTTATATCGGCCAGGAGGCCGTGGTGGTCGGCATGCAGATGGCGCTGAAGGAAGGTGATCAGGTTATCACTGCCTATCGCGATCATGGTCATATGCTTGCAGCGGGCATGAGCGCGCGCGGCGTGATGGCTGAACTGACCGGACGTCGCAGCGGCCTTTCCAAGGGCAAGGGCGGCTCCATGCACATGTTCTCCAAAGAGAAGAACTTCTACGGCGGTCATGGTATCGTCGGTGCGCAGGTTTCGCTCGGCACAGGCCTCGCATTCGCGAATCGCTATCGCGACAACGACAATGTAACGCTGACCTATTTCGGCGATGGCGCTTCCAATCAGGGTCAGGTCTACGAAAGCTTCAACATGGCATCGCTATGGAAGCTGCCGGTAGTCTACATAATCGAGAACAACCGCTACGCCATGGGCACTTCGGTTTCGCGCTCGTCCGCAGAAACGGACTTCTCGAAGCGCGGTCTCTCTTTCAATATTCCGGGTATCCAGGTGGATGGCATGGACGTTCGTGCGGTCAAGGCTGCTGCCGATCTGGCCGTGGAATGGACGCGTTCCGGCAAGGGGCCGATCATTCTCGACATGCAGACCTACCGTTACCGCGGTCACTCCATGTCGGACCCGGCAAAGTATCGCTCGAAAGAAGAAGTGCAGAAGATGCGCTCCGAGCATGATCCGATCGAGCAGGTCAAGCAGCGTCTGATCGACAAGGGTTGGGCAACCGAGGAAGAGCTGAAGGAAATCGACAAGGATGTCCGCGACATTGTCGCTGATTCTGCTGATTTCGCTCAAAACGATCCGGAGCCGGATGCATCCGAGCTCTACACGGATATTCTGCTCTAATTCCAGGAAGGTGTTGTCATGCCCGTAGAAATTCTCATGCCCGCACTTTCCCCAACCATGGAAGAGGGCAAGCTCTCCAAATGGCTGAAGAAAGAAGGCGACAAGGTTACGTCCGGCGATGTGATCGCCGAAATTGAAACCGACAAGGCGACGATGGAAGTCGAAGCTGTCGATGAAGGCACGATTGGCAAAATTCTTGTCGATGAAGGCACCGAAGGCGTGAAGGTCAATACGCCGATTGCCGTGCTTCTCAGTGACGGTGAAAGCGCTTCCGATATCGGTTCTGCTCCCGCCGCCAAAGCCGAGGCACCATCGAGCGAAGCCAAGGAAGAGCCAAAAGCCGAAGAAAAGAAGACTGATTCTGTTCCGGCTGCTCCAAAGGCTCCAGCACTCGAAGTCGCGTCCGACCCGGACATTCCGGCTGGCACCGAAATGGTTTCTACGACCGTTCGTGAAGCGCTTCGTGATGCGATGGCCGAAGAAATGCGCCGCGACCCGAGCGTTTTCGTTATGGGTGAAGAAGTTGCCGAATATCAAGGCGCTTACAAGGTAACTCAGGGACTTCTCGATGAATTCGGTTCCAAGCGCGTTGTAGATACCCCGATCACCGAACATGGTTTCGCCGGTGTAGGTGTAGGGGCTGCTTTTGCAGGTCTGCGTCCGATCGTTGAGTTCATGACCTTCAACTTTGCCATGCAGGCAATCGACCAGATCGTGAACTCTGCTGCCAAGACGCTTTATATGTCCGGCGGACAGATGGGCGCTCCGATGGTCTTCCGTGGTCCGTCCGGTGCGGCTGCGCGTGTTGCTGCCCAGCACTCGCAATGCTATGCGGCCTGGTACAGCCACATTCCGGGTCTCAAGGTCGTCATGCCGTACACGGCAGCCGACGCCAAGGGCTTGCTGAAGGCTGCCATTCGCGATCCGAATCCAGTGATCTTCCTCGAAAACGAAATCCTGTACGGTCATCATTTCGATGTACCAAAGCTTGACGATTTCGTGCTGCCGATTGGCAAGGCCCGCATTCACAAGCAGGGCAAGGACGCCACCATTGTTTCGTTCGGTATCGGCATGACCTACGCCGTCAAGGCGGCTGAAGAGCTGGCCCAGCAGGGTATCGATGTTGAAATCATTGATCTGCGCACGATCCGCCCGATGGATATTCCAACTGTAGTCGAATCGGTCAAGAAGACTGGCCGACTTGTGACTGTGGAAGAAGGTTTCCCGCAGTCGTCCGTTGGTACGGAAATCGCCACCCGCGTCATGCAGCAGGCTTTCGATTATCTCGATGCGCCGATCCTGACCATTGCTGGTAAGGATGTTCCGATGCCTTATGCGGCAAATCTGGAAAAGCTGGCGCTGCCGACTGTCGCCGAAGTGGTCGAAGCGGTGAAAGCCGTTACCTATACCGCGTAACGAAAGGGTCTGGACATGCCGATCAATATCACCATGCCAGCGCTTTCTCCGACGATGGAAGAAGGCAACCTGTCGAAATGGCTGGTCAAGGAAGGCGACAAGATCGCTCCTGGCGATGTTATTGCTGAAATCGAGACCGACAAGGCCACGATGGAAGTGGAAGCTGTGGACGAGGGCACGATTGCCAAGCTCGTGGTTCCCGCTGGCTCCGAAGGCGTCAAGGTCAATGCGCTGATCGCTATCCTCGCCGAAGAAGGCGAGGACGTGGCGGCTGCAGCAAAGGGCGCGGCTTCTGCTCCGAAGACAGAAGCTAAGGTCGAGGCTCCCAAGGAAGAGCCGAAGCCAGCCGCAGCTCCTGCAGCGGTGCCTGCACCAGCCAAGGCAGAGCAGCCCGCTGCTACGAATAAGGGTGACCGTGTGTTTGCGTCGCCGCTTGCACGCCGTATCGCCAAGGAATCCGGTGTCGATATCGCCGCTGTGAAGGGTACCGGTCCGCACGGCCGTGTCGTTCAGCGCGATGTGGAAGCTGCTCTGGCTTCCGGTGGTGCCAAGGCTGCTGCGCCGAAGGCGGAAGCTGCCGCACCGAAGCCGATGTCGGATGAAACCGTTCTCAAGCTCTTTGAGGAAGGCACCTACGAGATCGTTCCTCACGATGGTATGCGCAAAACCATTGCCCGCCGTCTGGTGGAATCGAAGCAGACTGTTCCGCATTTCTATCTGACGATTGATTGCGAACTGGATGCACTTCTGGCTCTGCGTTCGCAGATCAATGCAGCTGCGCCGATGATCAAGACTGAAAAGGGTGAGGTTCCGGCCTACAAGCTTTCTGTCAACGATCTGGTGATCAAGGCTGTTGCTCTTGCACTGCGTGACATTCCTGAAGCCAATGTCTCCTGGACTGAAGGCGGTATGGTCAAGCACAAGCGTGCTGATGTCGGCGTTGCAGTCTCCATTCCGGGCGGTCTGATTACACCAATCGTGCGTCAGTCGGACTCGAAGACGCTGTCCGCTATCTCCAATGAGATGAAGGACCTTGCCAAGCGTGCGCGTGATCGCAAGCTGAAGCCTGAAGAATATCAGGGCGGTTCGACCTCCGTGTCCAACCTTGGCATGTTTGGCGTGAAGGACTTTGCCGCGATCATCAATCCGCCGCATGCGACCATTTTCGCAATCGGCGCAGGTGAACAGCGTGCAGTGGTCAAGAACGGTGAAATCAAGGTTGCGACCGTTATGTCTGTAACCCTTTCAACCGATCATCGTGCCGTCGACGGCGCGTTGGCTGCTGAACTTGCACAGGCCTTCAAGCGTCACATCGAAAACCCGATGGGTATGCTGGTCTGATTGATCAACTTCAAGGGCGTCGCGTTCTGCTGAACTCGACGCCTGAGGTTTTTGAATGGCTGGACAACCGAACCTACGCCCGGCTGAACGCCGTGAAGCCGCAGAGATCGCCATTCTTGTCGATATCTCTTCGCACGGTTTTGCGTCATGGCTCTGGTACGGGGCCGTTCTTGACGGGCGAACCGAAACGGCCATGGAACGCGGTCGGCAATATATGCGCGCTGACGGGAGCGAAGGCTGGCAGAGCGCGACCATAGCCGAATGGGCCGACGATATTGCTGGGCTTTCCATCGGCTTCACTGTGGACGAAAGTATCAACGATCTGCCCGAAAAACATCCGGTTACGGATCAGCTGATCGCGATGCAGCGCAAGGTCATTGGCAACCGTTTTATAGATAGTGTTGGCGTTTATCGGGAGTTTCGCGGCAAAGGTATTGGCCGTGCACTCGTCGCCAACGAGATCGACCTGGCGTACCGGAACGGTAATCCGGCAATCAGCCTGATAACCGAAAGCCACAACGATGTGGCGCTTTCCCTTTACGGCGCCCATGGTTTCAAGGAAATTGAGCGGCTCGAAGCGATAGAACGCATTGGGCAGGACAAAAGACACGACTGGGTGCTGCTCACCCGAGAAGTGAACTGAGCAAAGGCAGGACAATATGGCCGACATTTACGACGTTATTGTTATCGGCTCGGGCCCGGGTGGTTATGTTACCGCAATCCGCGCTGCGCAGCTTGGCCTGAAGACGGCTATCGTTGAGCGTGAACATCTGGGTGGCATTTGCCTCAACTGGGGCTGTATTCCGACCAAGGCGCTTTTGCGCTCGGCTGAAATCCTGCATTTTGGCGAACACGCCAAGGATTACGGCCTGAAGCTGGAAGGAACGATCACACCTGATGTGACGGCTGTGGTACAGCGGTCGCGCGGTGTGTCCGCACGTCTTAACGGCGGCGTCGGCTTCCTGATGAAGAAGAACAAGATCGACGTGATCTGGGGCGAGGCAAAGCTTGTAAAGGCTGCTTCGGGCAACAATCCGGTTGAGATTTCGGTCGGCAAGTCGTCAAAGCAGCCGATGCAACCGCAGAACCCTGTTCCGAAGGGCGTTCTGGGGGAGGGCACCTACAAGGCGAAGCACGTTATCGTCGCCACTGGCGCACGTCCGCGTTCTTTGCCGGGCATTGAGCCGGATGGCAAGCTGATCTGGACCTATTTCGAAGCAATGGTTCCGCAGGAACTGCCGAAGTCCATGCTGGTTATGGGGTCGGGTGCGATTGGTATCGAGTTTGCCTCTTTCTACAATGACATGGGCGTTGACGTGACGGTCGTGGAATTGATGCCGCAGATCATGCCGGTTGAAGATGCGGAGATTTCCGCACTCGCGCGCAAACAGCTTGAAAAGCGTGGCCTGAAGATCATTACCGATGCCAAGGTTACCAAGGTCGAGAAGGGTGCAAATAATGTGACCGCCCATATCGAGACCAAGGACGGCAAGACGCAGTCGTTGACCGTGGACCGTATGATCTCGGCAGTTGGCGTTCAGGGTAATATCGAAAATCTTGGCCTTGAAGCACTCGGTGTGAAAACAGACCGTGGATGCGTCGTCATTGATGGATATGGCAAGACCAACGTTGCTGGCATCTATGCTATCGGCGACGTTGCCGGTCCGCCAATGCTAGCACACAAGGCCGAGCATGAAGGCGTTATCTGCATCGAGAAGATTGCAGGCCTTCCGAATGTTCATCCGCTCGAAAAGAACATGATTCCAGGCTGCACCTATTGTAATCCGCAGGTCGCTTCCGTTGGTCTGACCGAAGCAAAGGCCAAGGAAAAGGGCTACGATATCCGCGTTGGTCGCTATTCGTTTGCTGCAAATGGCAAGGCGATTGCGCTCGGTGAAGATCAGGGACTGGTTAAGACCATCTTCGACAAGAAGACGGGACAGCTGCTTGGTGCTCATATGGTCGGTGCGGAAGTGACTGAACTTATCCAGGGTTTCGTGATCGCCATGAACCTTGAAACGACTGAGGAAGAGCTGATGCATTCGGTCTTCCCGCACCCGACCCTTTCCGAGATGATGAAGGAAAGCGTTCTGGATGCGTATGGTCGTGTGCTGAACGCATAATACGGAGGGACGCTCATTCCGCTGATCGAGAACGGAGGGCCATGGCGGCGTGCCGCCTGGCCGATCATTAAGTGGTGTACTGTTGGAGGACTGGTGCTGGGCTTTGCAGCCGGCACCTTGAGTGTTCTTGGCGGCAACACCATATCGGTCAACGGAGTGGCCATAACCGGTTGGTATGGTGTCTGGGTGCTCACATTGGCGCTCGGCACTGCAGGCTTGGTATTTGGCCTGATATGGGCATTAGTTTTCCGGGCTCTTGGACTGGCGGCGCGGCGATGAGTAGCAAATCGCTCAAGTTGACAGGGTTGAGGGCAGGGATTAGGACCGAACCGAATTTGGGAGCATTTCAGGTCCATTCATGAAAATGCTTCGGATAGGCAGGAAAAAGCATGGTTACAGTTCTCGATCTGGTGAACCAAGGCAAGCGTGAGCGGCATCCAGAGAAGGCGCATCGTCCGGACAATGTTGTCCTGAAGAAGCCCGATTGGATTCGTGTCAAGGCTCCTGTCTCACGCGGCTACAGCGAAACGCGCGATATCGTTCGCTCAAACAAGCTGGTCACGGTTTGCGAAGAGGCAGGTTGCCCGAACATCGGCGAGTGCTGGGAAAAGAAGCACGCGACCTTCATGATCATGGGCGAGATCTGCACGCGTGCCTGTGCTTTCTGTAACGTCTCGACCGGTATCCCGACTGCGCTCGATCCGAACGAACCCGAGAATGTTGCCAAGGCCGTCAAGCAGATGGGCTTGACGCATGTGGTTATTACATCGGTGGATCGCGACGATCTTGCCGATGGTGGTGCGCAGCATTTTGCTGAGGTCATTCAGGCCATCCGCGAAGCTACTCCTGCTACCACGATTGAAATCCTGACACCGGATTTCCTGCGCAAGGAAGGCGCTCTCGAAGTCGTGGTGAAAGCCCGTCCCGACGTGTTCAACCACAATCTGGAAACTGTGCCGTCGCGTTATCTGAAGGTTCGTCCTGGCGCTCGTTATTTCCATTCGATCCGTCTGCTGCAGCGCGTCAAGGAACTGGACCCAACCATTTTCACCAAGTCCGGTATCATGGTCGGTCTTGGCGAAGAGCGGAACGAAATCCTTCAGTTGATGGACGATCTGCGTTCGGCTGATGTGGATTTTATGACCATCGGCCAATATCTTCAGCCGACCCGCAAGCATCATCCTGTCATTCGCTTCGTGACACCCGACGAATTCAAGTCGTTCGAGACGATTGGTCGGACGAAGGGCTTCCTGCTGGTTGCATCCAGTCCGCTGACGCGTTCATCGCATCACGCTGGCGATGATTTCGCGAAGCTGAGAGCCGCGCGTGAGGCGCAGATCGCTGCACGGGCCTAAGACAGGAAATGCCGCAGTTTACGACCGTCAGGCGGGTACATCACCGGGCAGAGCAAATGTTCGGTCTCGTTGCGGATGTCGAGAAATATCCGCAGTTTCTGCCAATGTGCGAGGCCTTGTCTGTTCGCTCCCGCAAGGAGCGTGACGGAAAGTCTCTTCTCATTGCCGACATGACCGTTGGTTACAAGCTTATCCGTGAGACATTCACCAGTCAGGTGCTGCTGAAGCCCGAGGAAAACGTCATTGATGTAAAATATCTCGACGGGCCGTTTCGCTATCTCGACAACCGCTGGACCTTCAAGCCGGTGGGAGACGGAAGTGAGTGCGATGTCGAATTTTTCATCGATTATGAGTTCAAGAGCCGTACCCTCGGTCTTCTCATGGGAACGATGTTCGATCTCGCTTTCAAAAAATTTTCCGAAGCGTTTGAGAAGCGGGCCGATCAGATATACGGACTAACCTGAGAAAAGCCCTGGTTTTCCGGGGCTCTCATTTTTTCTTTTCACGCACATCTTATCTGAAAACCGTTTCACACTTTTCAGGATGTGCTTTTACTGCGCCGTATAGCCGCCATCGACCAGTATGGATGCTCCCGTGACGAAGGAAGATTCGTCGCTTGCCAGAAAAAGCACGACGCTGGCTACTTCTTCGGCGCGACCGAGACGACCTATAGGATGCAGGGCTACTAGAGCCTGTTTCTTGTCGTCGGGTATATCCTTGAGAAGCGGCGTATCGATATAGCCGGGACAAACCGCATTCACCCGGATGTTTTGCGCACCGTAATCAATGGCAAGTGTCTGCGTCAGAAGTTTTACGCCGCCCTTTGCAGCCGCATAGGCGGTGACGCCTGATTTCCCGACATGACTGTGAATGGAGCCGCAATTCACGATCACTCCGCCGCCCTGTGAGCGCATCTGGTCAATCGCGTATTTATCGCAAAGATAGACACCGGTAAGGTTGATATCGATGGTTTTCTGCCAGGCAGTTTCATCCAGCTCGTCTATCGGGCCATCTGCGGCGATGCCTGCATTGGCGAACATGATGTCGAGGCGACCATAAGTTTCGACGGTTTTTGCAATCAACGCCTGCACGGCTTTCGTATCGGTTACATCGGTTTTGACGAATATTGCCCGTTCGGTGCCGCTTGCAAGCTCGCTGGCCAGTTGCTGGCCATGCTCCGAATAATCCGCGATAACGACATTCGCTCCCTCGCGAACAAAAGCCCGAACAGTCGCTTCACCGATACCGCTCGCCCCACCTGTAACGATTGCCACCTTACCATCGAAACGCATCGCCATGTTCTCCTTGTCTGATCAAAGACAAGGATAGGGCGCGACAGATAAAAGTATATGCTTCAGACTATCGAAGGTTTTCCAGAACGAGGTCCAGTGCGGCGAGAACCGTTGCGTGGCGAATTTCGGCTCTGGTTTTTGGACCGAAATGGTATTCGCGATGAAGGGGCGGGTGGCCTTTTCGCGCCGATGCGATGTGCACGAGACCGACAGGTTTTTCATCGGAACCGCCGCCTGGCCCCGCAACGCCCGTAACCGCCACCGTTACACCGGCGCGGGAGCGAGAAAGTGCCCCTTCAGCCATGGAAAGCGCCACTTCTTTCGAGACAGCGCCAACGCGATTGATCAATTCCATCGGAACACCGATCATTTCGGCTTTCGCTTCGTTGGAATAAGTAACGAAGCCGCGATCCACGACATCGGACGAACCGGCGATGTCGGTCAGAGATCCAGCTATAAGCCCGCCTGTGCAAGACTCGGCCATCGCGATCATTACACTGGCCTTGCGGCAGGCTTCCAGCACGGCAATAGCTTTGTCTTCTGCGATGAGCGCGCTCATTCGGGAACCTCGCCGGGATAGATGACGGTTGCCGTTGCAATGGCAGCGATACCTTCACGGCGTCCGACGAAGCCAAGTTTTTCGTTGGTTGTGGCTTTAATGGAAACGCGATCGGCGGCAATTCCCAGCATGTCGCAAAGAGCTTCCGTCATTGCTGCACGATGTGGGCCGATCTTCGGTGCTTCGCTGATAAAGGTCACGTCGACATTGGCGATACGACCGCCAGCTTCACGCACGATACTGGCAGCATGTTCGATAAAGATGCGGGAAGCAGCGCCTTTCCATTGTGGGTCGGAAGGCGGGAAATGCGTGCCGATATCACCCGCTCCTCGCGTCGCAAGCAGGGCGTCGGTCAGCGCATGAAGTCCAACATCGGCGTCTGAATGGCCATTGAGTTTCGCTTCGTGGGGAATTTTCACACCGCACAGCGTCACATGATCGCCGGGTTCAAAGGAATGGACGTCATAACCATTGCCAGTACGAATGTCGGGAAACGAGACGTGGTCTTGCCGCAGGCGTTTGTCAGCCATTTCGATATCCTTTGCCCAGGTAAGCTTGGTATTGTCCGCCGATCCTTCGATGATGCGGACAGCGATACTTTGCCATTCGGCAATGGCAGCATCATCCGTGAAATCAGAGCGACTGATCGCGAAGGCCTTTTCATGTGCATCAAGGATTGGCGTATAGGGAAATGCTTGGGGGGTCTGTGCAGCAAAAAGACCAACGCGAGGCACCGTCGTTTTTACTGTTCCGTCTGTGGCTGACTGTTTGAGAGTGTCCGAAACTGCCAGAGCCGGTAGAACGCCTTCATCAGGCGCGAGATTTTCGACGATACGCTTCAGTAAATCCTGACTGACAAACGGTCTCACACCATCATGGATCATGACATATTGCGGTGCATAATCTCGCAATGCGAGGAGACCAAGGCGCGTTGATTCCTGCCGGGTAGCGCCGCCATTCACGACGAGAATGGTGCCGCAGTTTTCCGGGAGGGCGCGTTCGTAAAGCACATGGTCGTCTGGATGAATGACGACAACGATGCTATCAACCAGCGGGCAGTCGATAAAAGCGCGCAAAGTGCGGGCAAGTACGGCTTCGCCACCGATGCGCCGGTATTGTTTCGGCCCTTCGATGCTCTGCCCGGCTCGCTCTCCGCGGCCAGCTGCCACAATGACTGCTGCTATCTTTGAAATGGTTGTCGCCTCTGCCAAAGGTTGCATCTGTTCAAATTTGCCTTTTCAAGCCGAATAATGCCTTGTGCAGATAAATGCCAGACGGCAATTGATTTATCGTGATTTTGCGCGCGCTTTTCCTTGCGTTGAAAATTGAGACTGATTAATGTATGTGCTAATTGCACTATGCACATCAAATAGGCATTTATTGGTGAGTTTTCTCGATCAACCTTTGACCATTGGCGATGTGGCCCTTGCCAATCGCGTTTTCCTCGCGCCGATGTCTGGCGTTTCGGACCTTCCGTTCCGCAGGCGTGCCGCAGAGGCTGGCGCTGGCATGGTCGTGTCTGAAATGGTCGCCAGCGCCGAACTCTGTAACCGTCACAAGGAAAGCCTTCTGCGTCTTTCGGGTGAAGGGCTTGGAACGCATGTCGTGCAGCTCGCGGGACGAGAAGCACACTGGATGGGCGAGGCGGCCAGGATCGCCGAAGGTGAAGGCGCTGATATCATCGATATCAATATGGGGTGTCCGGCCAAGAAAGTGACGGGCGGTTATTCGGGATCTGCGCTGATGCGCGATCTCGATCACGCAATGACCCTCGTCGAGGCCACGGTTAATGCGGTCCGCGTTCCGGTCACACTCAAGATGCGGCTGGGATGGGACGAGAAAAGCGTCAACGCGCCTGAACTTGCAAGGCGCGCTGAAGGAGCCGGTATTGCCATGGTGACTGTCCATGGGCGCACGCGTTGTCAGTTCTATGAAGGTAAAGCGGACTGGAATGCAATTCACGCCGTCCGGGATGCAGTCGGGATTCCTCTGATTGCCAACGGAGACGTGGCGTGTCGACCTGATGCGGAGGAAATTTTACGCCGTTCCGGAGCGGATGCCGTGATGGTTGGGCGTGCCTCTTATGGACAACCATGGCTGGCCGGTGCAATTGCTGGAAGCGATCTTGCCCCACAGTCACGAAGTGAAATTCTTGATTATATTATAAAGCACTACGAAGATATGCTCGAGCATTATGGAAGTACGACGGGCATCCGTCATTCGCGCAAACATCTCGGCTGGTATCTTGATCGTCATGCTGGCGCTGCATGTACGCCAATCGAGAAAGCAGAAGTCATGACCCTGACTGACCGGAAAGCCGTCATCGATGCCTTGCGTCGTATATTCATGCGCGAAGTTCCTGAAACCGCGCTCAAAGAGGTTGCCTGATGCGCGAGAGAACCGAAACGAACGGTATTCCGTCTGTTGTACTCGATGCGATCAGCCAACCGGTTATTATGGTTAGCGCCGAGAATTATATCGCCTATGCCAATCTGGACGCGGAACAGTTCTTTCGTTCCGGCTCGTCCATTCTGGCGCGCAACCGGCTGGAATCCTTTCTGCCCTTCGGCAGCCCGCTTCTGGCACTCGTCGATCAGGTTCGCACCAGTCAGATGCCGGTGAACGAATATCGCGTCGATGTCTCGTCGCCGCGTCTTGGGGCAGAGCGCATCGTTGATGTTTACGTAGCGCCTGTAGCGGAGCTGCCGGGAGCTGTGGTCATCCTCTTCAAGGAAAAGACGATGGCTGAAAAGATAGACCGCCAGATGACGCATCGAGGTGCTGCGCGGTCCGTGACCGGGCTTGCCTCAATGCTGGCCCATGAAATCAAAAACCCTTTATCCGGTATCCGCGGTGCGGCACAATTGCTGGAGCAGGTTGTCAGCGATGAAGATCGAGCGCTTGCGCGCCTCATTACCGACGAAACGGATCGGATTGTTTCACTGGTTGACCGCATGGAAGTTTTCTCGGACGAGCGCCCCATCGAGCGCTCTGCGGTCAACATTCACGCGGTTCTGGATCATGTGAAGGCGATTGCGAAGAACGGGTTCGCACGGAAGATCCGCTTTGTGGAAGATTATGATCCTTCTCTCCCGCCGGTTTTCGCCAATCGTGACCAGCTCGTGCAGATCTTTCTCAATCTCCTGAAGAATGCCTCGGAAGCCATAGGCGATCGTGAGGGCGGCGAGATTGTCCTGTCCACGGCTTATCGTCCAGGCATTCGTCTACAGGTGCCGGGCGCACGGGACAGGGTGGCGCTGCCTCTCGAATTCTGTGTGCATGATAATGGTCCAGGTGTGCCGCAGGATATGCTGCCGCATTTGTTCGATCCGTTCGTGACCACGAAGACCAATGGCTCGGGGCTGGGATTGGCACTCGTTGCGAAGATCATTGGCGATCATGGTGGCATTATCGAATGTGACAGCCATCCTTCGCGAACGACTTTCCGCGTTCTGATGCCCGCATGGAAAAATACTGAACTGGCAGCTGGAAATACTGGAGATAACGCATGATCGCAGGACGTCCGACGGGAACCATATTGGTGGCGGATGACGATGCAGCCATTCGGACCGTGCTGAACCAGGCATTGTCGCGAGCAGGCTACGATGTGCGCGTAACTTCCAATGCTGCCTCGCTCTGGCGATGGGTGGCTGCAGGTGATGGTGATCTGGTCATTACAGACGTCAATATGCCGGACGAGAATGCCTTTGATCTTCTGCCGCGCATCAAGAAGATGCGTCCCGACCTGCCGGTTCTGGTGATGAGCGCGCAGAACACATTCATGACGGCAATTAGGGCATCCGAGGCGGGAGCCTACGAATATCTGCCGAAGCCATTCGATTTGACGGAACTCATTAATATCGTCGGTCGTGCGCTGTCTGAACCAAAACACAAGCCCATTGCCGCTCTATCGGATGAGCAAGCAGATAACATGCCGCTGGTGGGCCGTTCGCCTGCGATGCAGGAAATATACCGGGTGCTGGCGCGCATGATGCAGACGGACTTGACCGTGATGGTTACGGGTGAATCCGGTACGGGCAAGGAACTGGTTGCGAGCGCCCTGCACGAATATGGACGCCGTCGAAAAGGACCGTTTGTTGCGATCAATATGGCGGCAATCCCACGCGACCTGATTGAGTCTGAGTTGTTCGGGCACGAGAAGGGCGCTTTTACCGGCGCACAAAACCGCTCGAGCGGTCGCTTCGAGCAGGCGAATGGTGGAACACTGTTTCTCGACGAAATCGGTGATATGCCGATGGAAGCACAAACCCGACTTTTGCGTGTGCTGCAACAGGGCGAATATATGACAGTCGGCGGACGCACGCCGATCAAGACCGATGTGCGCATCGTTGCAGCAACCAACAAGGATTTGCGGCAGTTGATTGCACAAGGACTTTTCCGCGAAGACCTTTATTATCGGCTGAATGTCGTGCCTCTGCGCTTGCCGCCGCTTCGCGAGCGCAGCGAGGATGTGGCGGATCTCGTGCGCCATTTTTTCAAGCGGGCTGCCGAAGAAGGTCTGCCCGAAAAACGTATCAGCACTGCTGGCCTGGAAATGATGCGCCGGTACCCATGGCCTGGAAATGTGCGTGAGCTGGAAAATCTCGTGCGAAGACTGGCGGCGCTTTATCCGCAAGAGGAAATATCGCCGGAGATCATCGAAACCGAATTGAAGTCTGAGTTGGCCAAGCCGGATATCGTTCCCGCCGGTGGTGGCGATATGGAGAACATTTCCATATCGCAGGCTGTCGAGCAGAATATGCAGCGTTACTTCGCGTCATTCGGTGCCGACCTGCCGCCTCCAGGTCTCTATCATCGGGTTCTGGCGGAACTGGAATATCCCTTGATCCTTGCCTGTCTTACGGCAACACGTGGAAATCAAATCAAGGCGGCAGATCTTCTGGGATTAAATCGGAACACGCTGCGCAAGAAAATTCGTGAGCTAGGGGTCAATATATATCGCGGCAACAAGGGAAACTAAGCGGTAGTTGGGCGCTAATAACGCATTAACTACATTATTTAATAGGCGATTAAGTCTGCTCGACTACTGTTAGTTGCATGAGAGATCAGCAATCCACGCGAAGCAAGAAAACCCGGCGCATTCTCGAACCGGCTGTAAGGAGCGGCATTCTTGCTGCGCCTTTGATATTGATGCTAGCGATCGTCGTCATCTTGTCTGGAGCAGAGCCTAAACTCTCTGCGATGATAGATCAAACCTTCACCGGTTCGATAAGCCCCATCATAAAGTAATGCTCATTAGCCTTGAAGAAGACGCCTGAAGTCCTACTCTTTTAGGATAGCTAAAGGAGATAACCATGCGTCTTGCTGTTACGACTTTGTTTCTCGGTCTGTCTGTTGCTGCGGCCTATGCCGCTCCGCCACCGGAAGGCACCAAACTTTCGGAAATAATCGCGAAAATCGAACAGAATGCGGATACTGCTTTCATTGATGAAGTCGACTGGAATGATCGTGGTTATTACGAGATCGAATATGTCACCAAGGCTGGCGCCAAGGTGGAGGTGAAGGTCGATCCAAAAACCGGAGAAAATGTTCGCTAGTCTCTGACACTTGTGCGAGCGATTATGTTGGAGCGGGTAGCGGGAATCGAACCCGCGCGTTCAGCTTGGGAAGCTGACAGGCTACCATTACATCATACCCGCAAACTGTAATGTATTTCAGTCGATTAGCGACAAATTCGACGAGGCCGCTTTAGAAAGTTTTACAGTTGGTTTTGCCAAACTATGTTCTCTTTCTGGTCTCGTCAAACTGTTTTGTCGACAGGTCGGCCTTGTCACTACATGCGGTCTCATGACCTCACGAAACACTACAGTACCGTGACAAATTTTTCATGAACCATTCCATTGATATCCAAGATTGAGAGGCCATCTGCAGGTAACGCTCCCAACCATGCAGCCAGATTTGCAGGCTGTTGCAGATGACAGGAAGTCCATGGGTAAGACCACAAAGCGCCGAGCACTACTTATCGTAAACCCACATGCCCGAAATGGCAGGGGATACGGCGCGGATATTCGTGCAGCATTGGAACGCGGTGGCCTCCAGCTCATAGAACGAAATCCGCAGGACGATGAAACAATTTCAGATGTGATCCTTCGTGAAAGAGATTGCGATCTGGTTATTGTCGGTGGTGGCGACGGTTCGCTGAACGCTGCGGCCAAAGGATTGATGGAAACCGGATTGCCGCTTGCAATCCTTCCGCTGGGAACCGCAAACGATTTTGCCCGAACCATTGGCATTCCTGCCGATCCAGTTGAGGCAGCGCGTCGCCTTGCATCCTACGAGGTGCAGCCCATCGATCTGGGTGAGGTGAACGGTCACCTTTATTTCAATGTCGCAAGTATCGGTTTCAGTGCTGAATTGGCGCAGCAACTGAGTTCCGCGGCGAAGAAGAAATGGGGGAAGCTCGGTTATGCGATTGTCGCAGCGCGCATCCTCATGCGCTCCGAGCTTTTCACAGTCTATCTGGAACATGACGGCATGACAGAGAAAATCCGTACGTTGCAAGTCTCTGTCGGGAATGGAAAATTCTACGGCGGCGGTATGGCTGTCGAAAAGGATGCGACAGTGGATGACGGTAAGCTGGATTTCTATAGTCTGGAAGTCGATCACTGGTGGAAGCTTTTGCGCCTGCTTCCAAGCTTGCGTCGCGGTACCCATTCCAAATGGGATGATGTACGGGCTTTCCCGACGACCGAAGTTATTGTGCGCACCAAGAAGCCGCGTGCCGTAAACACAGATGGTGAACTGTCAACCTGGACACCTGCCCATTTTCGTCTGCTGCGCAAAGCAATCAATGTTTACATGCCAGATTCAAAATTGAGGCGGTGATGTTGATCACGCAAAAAAAGACCCGCCTTGTTGGAGCGGGCCTAATCCATGACGTTAGGTGACTGGCTCGGAGGTCATAAGAGCCGTATGAATAACGATTGAAGGGTCTGAACGTTCCACATTTAAAAGAAAAAATACCAGATAAGCAGCACGACAACGAGTGGAACCCCCATCAGCCAAAGGATCATTGCTCTCAACATTTTTGTTCTCCTTCCTGTTGAAAATTCAACGTTTCGAATGAGCGATTGTTCCACAAGTCAGGACATTCATGGCGCGTCCGCGTTGAGCCCGTGCCGTTCAATGCGACTCAAAATACGCGGAATTTCAAAAGCTTTAATGATCCGTCAATGAATCGGTGACATCACTAAATTCTAAAAGGCGTGACCAGCGTTTCCGGTTGCGTTGTTGAGTAACGGGCGTGTGGCGTATGGATTCGAAACGAGGGCTGAAACATTCGGTCAACGGCAAGGCAGTGAAGCTGCGCGATAAGCGCGGTTCTGTCGTTCTGTTGTCGTTTATGGCCATTGCTGTTGCCTTGGCGGGTTGTGCATCGGCACCGCAGCCGAAATCGAAGACAAAGCGCTCGAAGGAATATTTCGCCGAATCCAAATATGGCGTGAAAGCCAGCCCACGCGTAGCCTTTTCGAAAGGAAAGCCTCTACCACGTGGTGGCGGGCGCGATCAGACCGGTCAGCCATACAAAGTTAAGGGGCGCTGGTATTATCCCAAAGAAGACAAGAAATACGTCAAGGTCGGCCATGCCTCCTGGTATGGCGAAGCTTTCCATGGTCGTCTGACTGCCAATGGTGAAGTCTATGACATGACGCATCTGACCGCAGCGCATCCAACGATGCCGTTGCCGAGCTATGCCCGCGTGACCAATCTTGCCAATGGCAGTTCGGTGATCGTGCGTGTGAACGACCGTGGTCCATACGAATATGATCGCGTGATCGATCTTTCCCAGAAAGCTGCCGAAATGCTTGATTATCAGCATCACGGTACAGCGAATGTGAAGGTCGAATATGTCGGAAGAGCTCCGTTGAACGGCAATGATGATGCATTTCTGATGGCGTCGTACCGTCCGGCAGGTGGCGATGCGATCGGCCAGCCCGCAACTGGCGTCATGATGGCAATGAACGGGCCGACGCCGACCTCACCGAAGTCACGCGTTCCGATGCCTGTAATGGACGCGGTTCCGGTGTCCACGCCTATACCTGAAAACTCACCGTTTGCAGTCGATCCTGCTTATAGCGATCCGTCGGGTGGAGCAGCTCCAATGTTACCGGCAAATGTACCGGTACCGTCGCAGCGCCCCGGCTCAAGCTTCGGAGTGGCTAATGCTGCCGGTGTCAGCGGTCTCGCGGGCTATGCGTCTGACCGGCTTGCAGCAACGGCCTATGCCAAAGAGCGCGCCTATGGCAGCATCCTGACCAAGGATGCGATCTCAAGCGCCTGGAAGCGTCGTGAAGCCGAGGAACACGGCGAATATGTTGAGATTGGCACATTCAAGACGCTTGAAGAGGCCAAGCAGGTTCAGGCTTCATTGCCAGGCTCAATCAGATTTACGCTCACGAAGATTCCGACCGAAATCAGTGAGTTGTACGAGTTGACAGCCGTGGCCGAGAAGGGTGGAAATGATGCTCTGCTGCGTGCTGCCTGGAAGGCAGGCGCAGAAAATGCGTTTGTGGTGCGTCTCGATTGATCGCTCACGATACGGTGATAAACACTGGCATATTGATTTTGGTCGGATTCGTTGCGTAAGCTCTATCACATTGCTCACGTAACGGGATTTGCATGGGGCTGATTTCAAAAACACTGGTGTTTGCTCGTGCCGTCACTGTCGGCGTTTCGCTGGCTGTTGCCATGCCGGTTACTAGCTTGGCGGCACCTGTCGAAACTGCATTCGTTACAAAAGCTCCGCAGGTCTTGCTCGTCGATGACCGGAGCGGAACTGTGCTTCTTTCCAAGAATGCCAATGTTCCGATTCCTCCTGCGTCTCTTGCCAAGCTGATGACTGCGGAAGTGGTATTTGAAGCGCTCGAACAGGGTGCCACGACACTCGGTACACCATACACAGTCAGCGAAAATGCATGGAGAACCGGAGGTGCACCCTCGGGGACGTCAACGATGTTCGCGCGTATCAAGTCGACGCCGACCGTCGCTGATCTTTTGCAAGGAATGATTGTTCAGTCAGCGAATGACGGAGCTATCGTACTGGCAGAAGGACTGGCAGGCAGCGAGCAGGCTTTCGCAGACCGCATGAATGACCGTGCGAAGGAGCTAGGCTTGACCGGCTCCAAATTCGTAAACTCGACAGGTTTGCCTGCTGAAGGGCAGGTTGTTTCGCTGCAGGATTTGGTCAGATTGGCGCGACATATCCGAACCGCCCATCCTGAATACTATAAGTACTATGCTCAACCGGCCTTCACCTGGAACAACATCATGCAGCGCAACCGCAATCCGTTGTTACGGCTTGATGTCGGGGCTGACGGCATGGGAACAGGCTTTACGGAAGCGTCGGGCTTTGCGCTGGTCGGGTCGGCGGAACAGAACGGTCGCAGGCTTTATCTGGCGATGAGCGGCCTTGCCAGCATCAAGGAGCGTGAAGAAGAAGCAAAGCGTCTCCTGCAATGGGGGATGACGGCATTTGATGATGTGCAGCTTTATCCGGCGGACGAAATCGTGGGTGAGGCGCAAGTTTTCGGTGGTGCGCTCACGCACGTGCCGTTGAAGGTCAAGGATCGCGTCGAGCTGTTGCTGCCCAAGGACGGTCGCGACAAGCTGAAAGCGCGTATTGTCTATAAGGGTCCACTCGATGCACCTGTTGCCGACAACCAGCAGGTCGGCGTTCTTCGGCTGGAGCTTAATGGTAGTATTCTTCGCGATGTTCCTGTTTTTACAGCGCAATCTGTAGAAGAGGGGAGCCTTTCGAAGCGCGCATTGGGTGCGGCAATGGAGCTTTCCACTGGCTGGCTGCGGAAATATCTTTAACCTGTGCTACGCGTATTCCAGGCTCGACCTGATAGCCAAAGGCCGATAATAACTTTCATAGAAGTCCATTCGGACATCGATTCAAACATTTGGAAGTTGGTTTGTCGGGATTGTTCATCACATTCGAAGGCGGCGAAGGAGCGGGCAAATCAACGCAAATTGCGTTGCTGGCCAAGCATTTGCGGGCAAACGGCTTCGATCCGGTCACCACGCGAGAACCGGGTGGTTCTCCTGGTGCGGAAGCAATTCGCCATGTCATATTGAGCGGCAATGCGGAGAACTACGGCGCAGCGATGGAGGCGCTTCTGTTCGCGGCGGCAAGAGCAGACCATGTGGACCAGCTTATCCGCCCGGCGCTGAATGAGGGGCGGGTGGTCCTCTGTGACCGTTTCATCGACTCAAGTCGTGCGTATCAAGGTGTTACCGGCAATCTCGACAGAACCTATATGGCGGCGGTGGAGCGCATTGCGATCGATGGCGCCATGCCTGACATGACGATCATCCTCGATATTCCCGCAGAGAAGGGTTTGTCTCGTGCTGGAAAACGGCGCGGTAGCGAGACGGCGGACCGGTTCGAGAAGGAAGATATTGCGGTGCACGAGGCACGACGGCAAGCCTTTCTCGCAATCGCCGAGGCGGAACCTGAACGCTGCAAGGTGATCGATGCTGATCGCCTGCAAGACCAGATTGCAAGTGATGTCGCAAAAGAGGTTGATAGTGCTTTGAAGGAAAGGGGGTTGTTGTGATTGAGGAACTCGACGTCCCTAAAGCGCACGATTCCATTGAGGGTGTACCAGAGCCTTCTGCGAGTGATTATGTTGCCGGGCACCGGGAGATTAGTGACTTTTTGGCGCAAGCCTATCGCGAGGGGCGTATGCATCATGCGCTGCTCTTTGAAGGTGCGCAGGGGATCGGTAAGGCAACGCTCGCTTTTCACCTGGCAGGGCATATGCTGGCGCATGGCGACAATAGCGAGGCGCCGGAGCATATTGCTGTTCCGGATTTTGCAAGACCGCTCTGGCGACAGATTGCAGGCGGGATGCATCCCGCTGTCCTGCATATTAATCGCCCATTCGATCAGAAGACCGGGAAATTCAAAACGGGTATTCCTGTGGAGGAAATCCGCCGGGTTACACATTTTCTGACCAGAACGGCATCAGACCACGCTTGGCGCATCGTTATTGTCGACCCTGCCGATGATATGAACCGCAATGCCGCCAATGCACTCCTGAAAACCCTGGAAGAGCCTCCTGCACGGGCGCTCTTTATCCTGATTTCCCATTCGGCGGGACGCTTGCTCCCGACAATCCGGTCGCGTTGCCAGAGCATCGGCTTCAAGCCACTCGACGATGCTGGGTTGACGGATGCCTTGACACATGTCGGTCCCGGTGTCGGAATGCAGGCTGATGCTGTTACGCAAACACTGCTCCAGCGATCGGAAGGCAGTGTGCGTAAGGCACTTCTGCTGGTAGCGAATGGCGGTATCGAAATCTCTGACACTGTCGATTCCCTTCTCGAAGGACAAAATTTCGATTTGCCGAAAGCGCAGGCGCTCGGCGGCATATTGAATGGTCGTGAGTCGGAGGTTCAATATGAGCTGTTCCGTGATCATCTGCTTGGGCAGGTTGCAATCGAAGCTCGTCGTCGTGCGGAGGCAGGGCAACTGCGTGATGCAGATCGCTGGTCGCGTTTCTGGAGTGATCTCGTACGCGAGACCGTGGATGCTGAAACCTACAATCTCGACCGCCGGCAAGCTGTGGTAATCCTTTTGGAAAAAACGCATCGCGCTTTTCGTTCCGGTCAGCCTCCGCTTGCGTGACATGGCCGCTGACATGCGTTATGTCACCGCTGATAATTTTCTCCTCGTGTGTCTGCTAATCATTCAGGCGCGCTTTCAAACTTCGAAAGACCGGGTCCATAATGAGCCGCGAAAAATATTACATCACCACCGCGATTGCTTATCCGAACGGAAAGCCGCACATCGGCCACGCGTATGAGTTGATCGCGACCGATGCAATGGCGCGTTTTCAGCGCCTGAATGGCAAGGATGTTTTCTTTCTGACCGGTACGGACGAACACGGCATCAAGATGTTGCAGAGCGCGCGCAAGGAAGGCATTACGCCGCGCGAGCTCGCAGATCGCAATACGGCTGCGTTCCGCCAGATGGCGGATGTGCTGAACAGCTCGAATGACGACTATATTCGCACCTCGGAAGAGCGCCATTACAAGGCGAGTCAGGCTATCTGGAAAGCGATGGTTGACAATGGCGATATCTACAAGGGTGGATATGCCGGCTGGTATTCCGTGCGTGACGAAGCCTATTACGGCGAAGAGGAAACGGAAGTCCGCGAGGATGGTGTGCGCTACGGTCCGCAAGGGACTCCTGTCGAATGGGTTGAGGAAGAAAGCTATTTCTTCCGTCTCTCAGCCTATCAGGACAAATTGCTCGATCTTTACGAGAAGAATCCGGGCTTCATCATGCCTGCGGAACGTCGCAACGAGATCGTGAGCTTCGTAAAGTCGGGTCTGAAGGACCTGTCGATTTCGCGTACGACATTCGACTGGGGCATTCCGGTGCCGGGTGACGAGAAACACGTCATGTATGTCTGGGTCGACGCCCTGACCAATTACATTACTGCTCTTGGCTATCCTGATACTTCGGATGAAAAGTGGGGTTATTGGCCTGCCGATGCGCATATCATCGGCAAGGATATCTCGCGCTTTCACGCTGTCTATTGGCCTGCATTCCTGATGTCTGCTGGTATTCCGCTGCCGAAGCGGGTTTTCGCACATGGCTTCCTGTTCAACCGCGGCGAGAAAATGTCGAAGTCCCTTGGCAATGTGATCGATCCCTTCGGTCTCGTTGAACGTTATGGGCTCGATCAGCTGCGCTATTTCCTGATGCGTGAAGTACCATTCGGTCAGGACGGCAGCTACAGTCATGACGCCATCGTCAACCGCACCAATGCCGATCTGGCCAATGATCTCGGTAATCTGGCGCAGCGTTCGCTGTCGATGATCGCCAAGAATTGCGAAGGTAAGGTTCCGGTTCCGGGTGAATTCTCCGACGCGGATAAAGCCATTCTCGATCAGGCCGATGCGGCGCTGGAAACGGCGCGTAAAGCTATGGACGACCAAGCGCTGCATCTGGCGCTCGGCGCGATCTTCGCCGTCGTTGCGGAAGCCAATCGTTACTTCGCAGGGCAGGAGCCTTGGGCTCTGCGCAAGACCGATCCTGCACGCATGGGCACTGTCCTTTATGTAACAGCTGAAGTCATTCGCCGTGTCGGCATTATGGTGCAGCCGTTCATTCCGCAGTCGGCAGAAAAGCTTCTCGACATACTGGCAATTCCTGCCGACAAGCGTCAGTTCTCTGACGTTACGGCAAGCCAGCTTGTCGGGGGGGCCGATCTGCCAGCCCCGCAGCCGGTATTTCCGCGCTATGTGGAAACAGAAGAACAGAACTGAGTTCGATGATGCTTGTCGACAGTCATTGTCACCTCGACTTTGCCGACTTTGAACCGGAGCGTGATGATATTGTTCAGCGCGCTCTGGATGCCGGAGTTAGGCGCATGGTGACGATTTCCACGAGGGTGAAGAAATTCGATACGATCCGTGCGATCGCGGAAGCCTATGATTCCGTTTATTGCTCGGTCGGCACCCATCCGAACAACGCGCATGAAGAACTCGATATTACGGCTGATGATCTCGTGCGTCTTTCGGAACATCCGAAGGTTGTCGCCATAGGCGAGGCGGGTCTCGATTATCACTACGACTATGCCCCACCGGAAGCGCAGCGCCAAGGTTTCCTCGTACACATCGAGGCGGCGCGTCGGACTCAGTTGCCGTTAGTCATTCATGCCCGCAGTGCGGATGAGGATATGGCCGAGATACTGGAGCGTGAGACGGAGAAGGG
Organism: Brucella lupini; assembly: GCF_002252535.1. Classification (NCBI taxonomy): domain Bacteria; kingdom Pseudomonadati; phylum Pseudomonadota; class Alphaproteobacteria; order Hyphomicrobiales; family Brucellaceae; genus Brucella; species Brucella lupini. Next base: position 125,163 of record NZ_NNRN01000031.1, on the reverse strand, counting down.
CGCTTTTCCGTTTATCCTGCACTGCTTCTCTTCCGGTCGTGCTCTGGCTGAAAAGGGCATCGCGCTCGGCGGTTATGTTTCTTTCTCAGGGATTCTGACTTTCAAGAACTCACCGGAGATCCGCGAAATAGCGACCATCGTTCCGCGTGACCGCCTGCTGGTGGAAACGGATGCGCCGTTCCTTGCTCCGTTGCCGCACCGGGGCAAGCGTAACGAACCGTCTTTCGTGCAGCATACGGCGGCCGTGCTGGCTGAGACAATTGGCGTGAGCAATGACGAAGTCGCGCGTATCACGAGCGACAATGTGTTCAGGCTGTTTTCCAAGATGCCTCGGCCTACACTGGCATTGTAAGGGGGGAAGATTGAGCGTGACTCCCCCCAAAAATTGCCTGCGTTTCACGGTTCTGGGCTGTGGTTCGTCGCCCGGCGTGCCGCGTATCAATGGCGATTGGGGCAGTTGCGATCCCAATAATCCGAGAAACAAACGTCGTCGCGCATCGCTATTGGTTGAGCGATTTGACGATACAGGTAACAGCACAACAGTTGTGATCGATACCGGGCCGGATTTCCGTGCTCAGATGATTGATGCAGGCGCACACAGCCTCGATGCGGCTGTTTATACACATCCGCATGCTGACCATATTCACGGTGTCGACGATCTTCGCACATATGTCGTTGAAAATCGTCGTCTCATGGATGTCTATGCCAATCGATTGACGCGGAACCGGCTCTTCGAGGCATTTGGCTATTGTTTCGAAACACCTGCCGGATCGAGCTACCCGCCGATCCTCAGCATGCACGACATTGCTCCGGAGACGCCGTTTTCCATATCGGGAGCGGGTGGCCCAATCCGCTTCGAGCCGTTTAGTCAGGTGCACGGCGATATTGAATCGCTCGGCTTTCGTATCGGATATGTTGTTTATTGCACCGATGTGAGCGCTTTCCCTGAAACAAGCCTCAAGTATTTGGGCGGGGCCGACGTGCTCGTCATCGATGCATTGCAATACCGCCCACATCCAAGCCATTTCTCGCTTGGCGAAGCGCTGGAATGGATCGAGAAGCTGGCGCCCAAGCGCGCCATTCTCACGCATATGCACGTTCCACTCGATTACGAGACCGTCATGCGTGAGACACCGGGCAATGTCGAACCGGGATATGATGGGCTCCGCTTCGAGGTACCGTTTTAGATTTTAGGCCATGAAGACAAAGCCCGCGATGAGATCATCGCGGGCTTTTCATTTGAAAGCTCTATGATTTAGCCCACCGCGCCCTTGGACGGGAACGGCATCACATTGCTACCCTCGACAGCTTTGGGCGCTTTGTCCTCCAGCATGAGGCCGCCAGCACGAAGAAGGTCGGTAAAGCGACCGCCGCGTGCGGCCAGTTCATCGAAGCTGCCGCTTTCGACCAGGTGGCCCTTGTCCATGAAAAGGACCAGATCGGCGGAGCGGACTGTAGAAAGACGGTGAGCAATGATGAAGGTCGTGCGGTTGTGGCTGAGATCGTCAACCGCCTGCTTCACCTTCTCTTCGGTTTCAACGTCAAGCGCACTGGTGGCTTCATCCAGAACGAGGATCGGCGAATCCTTCAGGATTGCGCGCGCAATCGCAAGGCGCTGACGTTCACCGCCCGAAAGCTGTGAGCCGCGTTCGCCGACAACCGTATCGTAGCCATCGCTCTTGGCCAGAATGAAGTCGTGGGCTGCTGCGGCACGTGCTGCAGCATGCACTTCCTCATGCGTGGCGCTTTCGCGACCGACACGAATATTCTCCTCGACCGATCGATTGAACAGGCCTGCATCCTGAAAGACGGTTGCGATGGCGTGACGCAGCGAACGACGGCTGACGGTACGCGTATCTGTTCCGTCGATCGTGATGCGGCCAGCTGCCGGATCAAAGACGCGCTGCAACAGATTGATGAGCGTCGTCTTGCCTGCACCGGTTGGGCCGACGATGGCCACCGTCTGTCCCGGCTTGATTTCAAACGATACATCATAGACGCCCTGGCCGGAGTTCGGAAACTCGAAGGTTACATTGTCGAAAATGATGTCGCCCTTGACGTCGTTCAGGTCTGAGACGCTCTGGGGCTCCTGACGATCAGCCGTGGCATCTTCCATCTGAAAGAACTCTTCAAGCTTGGCGCGTGCCGTAACGGTCTGGTTGATGAAGGCGCTGATCTGGTCGAGACGACCGATCATCAGCTGTGCAAAGCCGATAAAGGCAATTACATCGCCGACGCGCATCTGGCCCTTGGTAACGAAGTAAGCGCCGAGAACGAGAACCACCACCATTGAGAAGGTCGATGCCATGCGGTTCAGGCCGCTGGCCAGCGCCCACCAATTGAGAACAGGAAACTGTACCTTCTCCAGGTTCTTGGCATAATCACGCAGAGATTGGGTTTCCGACGCGATGCGGTTATAGCTCTGCACAACCGAGACGTTGCTGATCGTATCGCTCACATGTTCGAACAGCTTGTGGTGATGCTTTTCGACAGCGGTCTGACCATCCTTGGTCTTGCGCATGACGAGCTGGCCAATCATCACATAGATGACACCGAGCACAATGAGCACCAGCGACATGCGCATATCCATGCTCATTGCAACCGGAATGAGCGTTGCCAGAGCAACCACGGTCGTCAGATGCTGGCGCATGAATTCGAGCCAGAGCGTGAAAAGCGAGTCTGTTGCGCGGATCAGCGTGTGGAGTGCGTTGGATGTACCGCGCTTCTGGTGCCACGAAAGCGGCATAGTGATGAGACGCTCATAAGAATCGATCATCACGCCCAGACGACGGCGGTGTGCGAGGCGGTCGGCTCCGCGCGCCACGAAGACTGCAGCAACGATGTTGAAGCCGCCAAGCGCAGCCCACATCGCAAGAGGCGAGAAGATGTCGCCCTTATCGGAGATAGCCTGAATGACCCGACCGAACAGAATAGGTTCGGCAAGTGTGACCAGGGCAACCAGCACGCTGGCGACACACATGGTAATCGTTGCAGTCTTTTCGACCGCAAGGTATTCCATGGCTCGCCAGTAGATTTTGAGCAATGACACTTTCGCACTCCCGCTCGTTCTATTTCACGGGACTAAATGGTATAGCCCCTTAGTTCTATCAATATCTGATGACGACAAGAAGTGGCGATTGGGTGTCAAGATCGACCATAAATTAAGAACGTGTGTAACCGAGTGTGAAGATTCAGTAGTCGAAATGGAATTCTTTAGGGATTGGTGGACCAGTTTCGGCTAAAGCAGCCAAATTGCAGTTTTCAGGAATTCCGCCTAGCAATCGTCGGAACTCGCGTCTATTGACAGGACTTAATGACCGGCGCGCGCGTACGCACCGCAATAGCAAGAGTTGATCGGGTTTCTCCATGGCAGGCGTTGAACAGAAGATTGTGGATACAGGCGAGGCGGGCATGCGGCTCGACCGCTGGTTCAAGGTCCATTATCCGGGGCTGGGTTTCGGCCATCTGCAGAAGCTTCTGCGGTCGGGGCAAGTTCGTATCGACGGCTCAAGGGCCAAGGCAGATACGCGTATTCAGGCCGGACAGACTGTTCGTATTCCACCTCTTGGCGTCGATGAAAAGGCCGTCGGCCCGGTCACGGCGCGCACAATCCGCAGTCAGCAGGACGGCGACGTGCTTTCGCAGATGCTTCTTTATGAAGACCCGAAAGTGTATGTTTTCAACAAGCCTGCAGGTCTCGCCGTGCAGGGCGGTTCAGGCGTATCGCGTCATGTTGATGGAATGCTGGAGGCATGGCGCAACAAGAAGGGCGAAAAACCGCGTCTTGTGCATCGTATCGACCGTGACACATCGGGCGTGCTTGTCGTTGCTCGTACGCGGGGCGCAGCGCAGGCGTTGACCACCGCCTTCCGTGAACGCGACACCAAAAAGACCTATTGGGCTTTGGTCAAAGGCGTTCCACGCAAGCGCGAAGACAAAATTTCCACCTGGCTGGTCAGGGAACAGACACCGGATGGCGACAAGATGCGTGTTTGCCAGCATGGTGAGCCGGATTCCGATCACGCTGTCTCATATTATCGCATCATTGAGAAGGCAGGGAACAATCTGACCTGGCTGGAGATGGAGCCTTATACCGGCAGAACCCATCAGTTGCGCGTTCATGCGGCCTATATCGGTCATCCTATCATCGGTGATCCAAAGTATTTTGAAGCTGACCAGAATTGGGAATTCCCGGGCGGTATACAAAAACGTCTGCATCTTCATGCGCGCCGTATTCGTATTCCAAACCCGTCGGGCGGTACTATCGATGTGACCGCGCCACTGCCGCCGCATATGGTTCAGTCGTGGAACCTGCTCGGCTTTGATGAGGAAAGTGCGGAAGATTAAAAATGTCAGGCGAAGCGGGGGGATCGTCCGAGGGACGAGTTTCGTTCGATGGACTGGCCATCATGCTGGTCATGTTCATCATGTTCAGCTGGGGGCTCAATCAGGTTGCCATCAAGATCGGCAATCGAGGGTTCAATCCCATGCTGATGGCAGCGGGGCGTGCTGCGCTCGGTGGCCTGTGCGTTTTTCTCTGGTGTTACTGGCGCCGTATTCCGCTTTTCAAGCGTGATGGCACGCTCTGGGCCGGAATTGCAGCCGGGCTGTTGTTCGGAAGCGAATTTGTCCTGATTTTTCTGGCGATGGAGCTGACGAGCGTGGGGCGCGTCACGCTCATGATGAACGTTATGCCGTTCTGGGTCGCTATTGGCAGTCATTTCCTTCTCGGCGAGCGGATGTCTGTCCGGGCCTTCGTTGGCATGTGTATCGCCTTTCTGGGTGTGTTTCTCGTCTTCTCCGATCATGTCAGCCGACCGGGGCCGCATGCGATCTATGGTGATATGCTGGCCCTGGTGTCAGGTGTGCTGTGGGGGCTTACCACACTGGTTATCAAGCGAACCCGGCTTGCCTATACGGCTCCAGAAAAGACGCTTCTTTATCAGCTGGTGGTCGCGACACTGGTGCCGCTGCCATTCATCGCGTTGAGCGGCCCATTGCTTCGTAGCCCGGATGTCTTGTCCATATCGGCGTTTCTCTTTCAGGCGATATTCGTGGTGGCTTTCACCTATCCGCTCTGGTTCTGGATGGTGCGCCGTTATCCGGCATCGAAACTTTCTAATTTCGCCTTTCTCACGCCCGCTTTCGGCGTGTTATTGAGCGGTCTGATCCTGAATGAGCTTCTGAGCTGGAAAATATTCGCGGCTCTTGCGCTGATTGGTTGCGGACTGATGATTATCAACAAGCCGGCAAAGGTCACCAACGCCCGATGAAACTGGTCCTTTTCGATTGCGACGGTACGCTGGTCGACAGCGGTGACTTCATTCACAGATGCATGGCTACGAGCTTCGCAGATGCCGGTCTGGAACCTCCCGGAATCGAGGAAACGCATTCGATCATCGGCCTGTCGCTGCATCTGGCTATTGCTAAGATTCTGGATCGCGAGCCGGATGAGCAGGTGCATTGGTTGACGCAACGCTACAAGGAAAACTTTGTGATGTTGCGACAGGCGCCCGATTTCACGGAGCCGCTCTACGATGGAATTATGCCGCTTCTGACGGAGCTCGGGGCGAGGGACGATCTTCTGCTTGGCATAGTGACCGGAAAATCCCAGCGCGGCGTCCGCTCTGTTTTCGAACGTCATGGCATCGGGCATCATTTCGTGGTGACGCGTACTGCTGACGATTGCCCGTCGAAACCACACCCGGCCATGGTGCTTGAATCCTGTGCGGAAATGGGGATGGAACCCAGCCAGACAATTGTTATCGGCGATGCTGTTTATGATATGCAGATGGCACGCGCGGCGGCGGCTATGGCGGTGGGCGTCTCCTGGGGGTATCATAACCGACAGGGACTGATTGAATCTGGCGCCCATCACATTCTGGACACGCCATCTGAACTCCATGCATTGCTGCAAGGTATGGACGAACAGGTTCTCTAGTTGTTGAGCCTTCCACCAAGTCAGCGACACTGAACTGGACAAATCTATGCGTGATATTTTGAGTGATCTTGAGGCAGGAAAGCAGCTTTCGGACGAAAACCCGATCGTGCGGGCACAAAAGCAGATGCTGGCGCAACTGCCTAAACGCTTCTACGAAAAGGCAGAAGTGGCGGAAGTTGAAGGCGGCTTTGCCGTCCATCTGGATGGTCGCCCTGTCAAGACGCCGGCTCGCAATCTGCTGCTGTTGCCGACCAAGGCGGCGGCCCAGATTGTAGCGGATGAATTCACCGCTCAGGAAAAGGTTATCGACCCGGGGAAAATGCCTGCGACCCGTCTCGTCAACACAGCGATTGACGGGATTGCGCAGGATCCACAGGCAGTTTTTGAGGACATTTTGCGTTTCGCGGGCACGGATATGCTTTGCTATCGCGCCGATAGTCCGCAGGAACTCGTTTCCCGGCAGACCGAGCAATGGGATCCGCTGATCGATTGGATGGAAGGCCTTGGCGCACGTTTTTCACTTGCCGAAGGTGTGATGCACGTTGAACAGCCTCGGGAAGCCATCGCGGCATTCGGTGTTCATCTGGCTGGTTTCAAAGACCCAATCGCGCTGGCATCACTGCATACAATGACGACGCTGACCGGGTCAGCGATTATTGCACTTGCTATCGCAAAGGGTGAAATAACAGCAGAGCAAGGCTGGAATCTGGCTCATATTGATGAGGACTGGACTATCGAGCATTGGGGTTCGGACGCGGAAGCCATAGAGCGGCGAGAAAACCGCGAAATTGAAATGATGATGGCGGCGCGCGTGCTCAAAGCACTTTAAATATCAGACTTATCGCATTGATCTAATAAAGAAACCCCGGCAATGCCGGGGTTTCTTTTGCGCGCGCAATCATCAAGTCTTGCGCGTCGTTCCCCTCGGTAAGAGCAAAAGAAATGGCGCGAACGCATTAACGCCCGCGCAGCTTTCTTAAACCGAGTAGTACATGTCGTACTCGACCGGATGCGGCGTCGTTTCATAACGCATCACTTCGGCCATCTTGAGTTCGATGAAGCTGTCGATCTGATCGTCATCGAACACGCCGCCAGCCTTGAGGAATTCACGATCCTTATCGAGCGACTGCAGTGCTTCACGCAGCGAACCGCAGACGGTCGGAATCTTCTTCAGTTCCTTGGCAGGCAGATCGTAAAGATCCTTGTCCATGGCCTGACCGGGATGAATCTTGTTCTTGATGCCGTCAAGACCAGCCATGAGCAGGGCAGCAAAGCACAGATACGGGTTTGCCGCCGGATCAGGGAAACGAACTTCCAGACGCTTGGACTTCGGCGAATTGCCGAATGGAATACGGCACGAAGCCGAACGGTTGCGAGCCGAGTAGGCAAGCAGAACCGGGGCTTCGTAACCCGGAACCAGACGCTTGTAAGAGTTGGTCGACGGGTTGGTGAAGGCATTCACGGCCTTGGCGTGCTTGATGACGCCACCGATGAAGTAAAGGCAGTTTTCCGACAGGCCGGCATATTCGTTACCAGCGAAGGTTGGCTTGCCTTCTTTCCAGATCGAGAAATGGACGTGCATGCCCGAACCGTTGTCACCGAAGATCGGCTTCGGCATGAAGGTTGCGGTCTTGCCATAGGCATTGGCAACCTGATGCACGACATACTTGTAGATCTGCATCTTGTCGGCGTTGCGGACCAGCGTATCGAATTTCACGCCGAGTTCGTGCTGTGCGGAAGCAACCTCATGGTGATGCTTTTCAACCGTGACACCCATTTCGGTGAGGACGGTCAGCATTTCCGAGCGCATGTCCTGCGCGCTGTCGATCGGCGGTACCGGGAAATAGCCGCCCTTGACGCGCGGACGGTGGCCGAGATTGCCTGTTTCATATTCAGTATCGTCGTTCGACGGCAGTTCGGTCGAGTCGAGCTTGAAACCGGTATTGTACGGGTCAGCCTTGTACTTCACGTCATCAAAGACGAAGAATTCAGCTTCCGGACCGACATAGACCGTGTCGCCGATACCGAGCGACTTCATGTAGGCTTCCGCCTTCTTTGCGGTCGTGCGCGGATCGCGGCCATAGGCTTCACCCGAGATCGGGTCAAGAATGTCACAAAGGATGACCAGCGTGGATTGAGCGAAGAACGGGTCGATATGGGCCGTCGTCGGATCCGGCATCAGAACCATGTCGGATTCATTGATGGCTTTCCAACCGGCGATGGAAGAGCCGTCGAACATCACGCCGTCGACAAACATTTCTTCGTCGACGAGGCCGATATCCATCGTAACGTGCTGCAGTTTGCCCTTCGGGTCGGTGAAGCGAAGGTCGACGAACTTGATGTCGTTGTCTTTGATTTGTTTGAGAATATCGTTGGCAGTCGTCATTTTAATTCCCTGTTTGCACGACGATGGATTGTACGCAGGTATTATCAGATTGCGTCCACGCCGGATTCACCGGTACGGATACGGATAACTTCTTCGATGTTGGAGACGAAAATCTTGCCGTCGCCGATGCGTCCCGTCTGGGCAGCCTTGCGGATGGCTTCGATGGCGCTGTCCACGGTTTCGTCTGCGACGATGACTTCAACTTTCACCTTGGGAAGAAAGTCGACGACATATTCGGCGCCGCGGTAAAGCTCGGTATGACCTTTCTGTCGTCCGAAGCCCTTGGCTTCGATGACAGTGATCCCCTGTAAGCCGACTTCCTGAAGGGCTTCCTTCACTTCATCCAGCTTGAAGGGCTTAATGATGGCTTCGATCTTTTTCATCAGAGAATGGTCTCCGCTCTTCTACGGAAATGGACATTGTGCCCGTTTCACCAATAGAGAAGCATGAAGTGTGCCAGTTTGAAGTCTGTATAAAAAATTTCTTCGATTTCGTTCATCCGCAGGCAGAGTGGCACTATTCATGACGCTTGTGCAAGCGGGACTCTGCTGACGGGTATGAAATAGGCACTATCATTCTGGTTTATCTGTCTAAAAATTAGTCATTGTGCATCAAAAGAGGGCAAGCTTGCATAAAGTCCGGTGCCGCGTATTTAATCACAATGAGACCCCGTATTGAGAAGGTACGCGATGTACGAGTTGCTGACCCCGCAGGAAATGGCAGAAGCGGATCGCCAGACGATCGAGGCTGGTATCAAGGATGGTTTCTCACTGATGCTTGCTGCAGGCCGGGCCGTCGCAGAGGTTGCACAGCGGATGTTTCCTCGCAATGCTCCAGTTGCTGTTCTGTGCGGGCCTGGCAACAATGGTGGCGACGGCTACATCGCGGCGCAGTTTCTCCTGGAAACGGGTTTGGAAGTTGTGTGCTTCGCATCCGCTCCCCCGAGGAAAGGCTCCGATGCCATGCGTGCGTCGTTGTTCTACAAGGGGCCTGTCTCGAACTTAGGTGAATTTTCGGTCGCGAGTTTCGGTGGCGTAATCGATGCATTATTTGGCGCAGGCCTCGCCCGCGATGTTCACGGAGCTGAAGGCGTTGCGATTGATGCTGTGAACACTTCTGATGTGCCGGTTGTGGCGGTTGATTTACCTAGCGGCATATCCGGTGAAAGCGGCCATATCCTCGGAACGGCGATCCGTGCACGAGCAACAGTTACGTTCTTTCGCAAGAAACCCGGCCATTTGCTACAACCGGGAAGGGCGCATTGCGGTGTACTTCATGCGGCCGATATCGGCATTCCCGATCACATACTCGCGGCGATCGAACCGCATGCATTCGAGAATGCTCCAGACCTTTGGGCAAGCGCCCTGCCAGTATCTGGCGTTGAGGCCCATAAGTATAGTCGCGGCCATGCAGCCGTGTTTTCCGGTGGCGCTCATTCGACAGGTGCCGCACGCTTATCAGCCCTCGCCGCGGCCCGTAGTGGAGCTGGTGCGGTAACACTTCTTTCTCCACCCGATGCTATGACGGTCAATGCCACGCATTTGACCAGTATCATGATCCGTGAAACCCGTGGTTTGAGGGATGTTCGACAGTTTTTTGCCGAACGCAAGGTCGCAGCAGCGGTACTCGGTCCGGGCTATGGAAATCCCGCGTTCGCGCGTGAGCACGCCCTGTTTCTCGCAAGCGGCGAGGCTGAGGGGGTTCATGGTTTGGTTCTTGATGCCGACGGGATTACGGCCTTTGAGCAGAATCCAGCTGAGCTTTTCGATAAGCGACAGGGCATAAAGACTGCTCTTGTGCTTACACCACATGAGGGAGAGTTCCGGCGGCTTTTTCCTGATATAGCAAAGAGTTCGACATCAAAGATCGAAAAGGCTCGCGAGGCTGCAAGGCGTGCTAACGCAGTCCTTATATATAAAGGTCCCGATACCGTGATCGCGGACCCGGGTGGTCTGGCAGTGGTCAACGCCAATGGAACCCCGCTGCTCGCCACAGCGGGATCAGGCGATGTCTTGACAGGAATCGTGTGCGGCCTGCTTGCTCAAAGGATGCCCACATTTGCAGCGGCCTGTGCTTCCGTGTGGATGCATGCGGACGCCGCGCGACGCTTTGGCCATGGACTTATTGCGGAAGATTTGCCTGCTCAGATACCTGCTGTCCTGTCGGCATTGGTGCGATCCTCTCGCAATTAACGACCGGACGTCCGGCTGTTCTTGGTGCCGACATCAATCGTGATGCTTCCAGAGACCGAAACGTCAGTATTGCCAACACGAAAATTTTTCCAGTTACCGCTTGGTGCCTGTTCCGGTTCGGGAGCAGGCGGCGGGGCGGTCACAATGGGTTTTTGAGCCTGAACGCCGGGCAGTCCCGGCGATCCGTCGTTCGCAGACGCTGTTGATACCGTGGCTAAGAAAACAAAGCCAAATATAAGAAAACGCTGCGTAATCATTTACCATTCTCCCTTTATACGGGATCGGTGACCGCATCGATGAGCTGTTCGGCCATTTCGAGGGTGAACTCGTCAAAATGCGAAATCACACGGCTTGGATCGTAATGCTGCACGGGAAGATCGGTATACCCAAAGTCGACGGCAACAACGGGGATGCCTGCAGCTTTTGCGGTGTCGATGTCGGTTCGGCTATCCCCGACCATGATTGCCCGTTCACGATTGCCACCAGCCCGTACGATGGTCTCGGTGAGATGGCGCGGATCAGGCTTGCGATAAGCAAATGTATCGGCTCCGCAGATTGCAGCAAATCGTTCGGCTTCACCCATGGAAGTCAGGAGTTTTACCGACAAGGCCTCAAATTTGTTCGTGCAAACTGCCAACTCGTAGCCACTTGCCGAGAAGCGGTCCATTGCTTCCACAACGCCTGGGAAAAAGGTTGAATGTCCCGGCATGTGATCCGCATAATGTTCGCGGAACTCTTCCACGAGGTTGTCGAGCAGTGCTTCGTCAGCCTGTTTCTTCTGCGCAGCGAAAGCACGCTCGATCATGACGCGCCCGCCTTGTCCTACGAATCTGCGTAACGATTCACGATCTGCTGTTTTCAGGCCCGATATAGCGAGGCAGTGATTGAGACTGTCGAGAAGGTCTGGTGCTGTGTCGACAAGGGTTCCGTCGAGATCGAAAACGATGATGGGCTTGGGGTTGGCAGCAGACATTAGCTTCTCGTGTGTGAAATGGGGAATAAGGAAGTCCTATCTGATTGTCGACTTCGGCTCAACCTCGCGATCGGGATGCGCTCTAAAAACCGAAATTCTGCGTCATAGTTCGAATAGGCGCTTTGTTGTGCCGCGTCCGCATGCTAGAGGCGAACCGGACCACAATGAGAATCCGCAGGGGAATATCGGGAATTCAAGTATGGACGAAGCTCGCAAGCTGAAAATCGCAGCCGCCGCAGAAGCGCTCACGCACGTCAAGGACGGAATGCGTCTGGGGATTGGTACTGGTTCGACAGCCGAGGAATTCGTGCGCCTGCTTGCCGACAAGGTAAGCAACGGCTTCAAGATCATTGGAGTGCCTACTTCCGAACGCACCGCAAAACTTTGCGAGGAACTCGGGGTTCCGCTTACGACGCTCGATGAAACGCCTCATCTCGATCTTACCGTGGATGGTGCCGATGAAGTCGATACCAACCTTTCGCTCATCAAGGGCGGCGGTGGAGCGCTTCTTCGTGAAAAGATCGTGGCTGCGGCATCTGACGCAATGATCGTTATTGCCGACAGCTCAAAGGTAGTTGAGGCGCTTGGGCGTTTTCCACTGCCTATAGAAGTCAATCGCTTCGGTCTCGGTGCTACCATGCACGCGATTGAAGAGGCAGCTGCGAAGTGTGGTCTTGCAGGCCCACTGGCACTGCGTTTAAAAGATGGCTCATCCTTCGTAACAGATGGTGGGCATTATATCGTGGATGCATCTTTTGGCCGCATTCCCGATCCAAAGACACTATCTGACGCTCTCTTCGCAATTCCAGGCGTTGTCGAGCACGGACTTTTCATCGGACTGGCGCGTGCGGCAGTGGTTGCCGGCAACGACGGCATCCGCACCATGAACCGGTCTTGAACTGATTGAACGGAGTACTGACCTTATGATCCCGGCAACTGGCTTTCGCCGTCTGATTGCACCGTTTTCCGCGCTCGTACTGATGTCGGGCATTCATGCAGCTTCGGCACAGGAAATCACTGAAGCTCATCTGGAAGCTGCCCGTGCTGCTATTTCTGCGATTAGTGCTACTGAGCAGTTCGACGAAATTCTGCCGAACGCAGCGCGCTCCCTCAAGGGTGAACTGATCCAGAAAGATCCGAATCTGGAAGCCCTGATCACGAAGACTGTCGATGACAAGGCTCTCGCTCTTGCTTCCCGCCGTGCTGATCTCGAAACCGAATCCGCTCGCGCCTATGCAAAAGCGTTTTCCGAAGACGAGCTCAAAGCCATAGCAGCATTCTATACATCGCCTGCAGGCAAGAAGCTTCTGTCCGAAGGCCCGATTGTGACGCGTGAAGTCGTGAAGGCAGCAAATATCTGGCAGAATGGCATCGCTCGTGATCTGGCGACCGGCGTAGCTGAGGTTCTGGCGGCACAGGCTGGCGCTGCTGCAGCTCCGGCACAGCCTGCGCAGCAGTAATTTTTGCGGTAACGAGGAATTTGAAAGCCCGGTCCCTTGGCCGGGCTTTTTCTTTTGCTTACATAACAGCCAACCTAATGTTTATTGGAGAATCCCATGACCGGCTTCGACTATGATCTTTTTGTTATCGGCGGCGGTTCTGGCGGTGTTCGGGCAGCGCGTCTCGCTGGGGCCATGGGCAAAAAGGTCGGTCTTGCAGAAGAATATCGCATGGGCGGAACCTGCGTTATTCGTGGCTGCGTACCGAAGAAACTCTTCGTCTATGCTTCGCAGTTTCCTGAGCATTTCGAGGATGCAGCTGGCTATGGTTGGGATGTCGGCACATCGACGTTTGACTGGAAAAAGCTGATCGATGCCAAGGACAAAGAAATTGCCCGGCTTGAAGGGCTCTACACCAAGGGCCTCCAGAATTCCGATGTCGAAATTTTTGCCAGCCGCGCCGAATTGATCGATGAACATACTGTCGAGCTGAAGGCAGACGGTCGTCGCGTTACTGCAGACCAGATATTGATTGCGACCGGCGGTCATCCGAGCATGCCCGAATCTATGCCTGGACATGAATATTGCATCAGCTCCAACGAAGCGTTTCATCTCGCTGAGCTGCCGAAAGCGATTGCCATTGCGGGTGGCGGATATATCGCTGTTGAGTTCGCGAACATATTCCACGGCCTTGGCGTCGAAACGACACTCGTGTATCGAGGCAAGGAAATCCTCTCCCGTTTCGACCCGGACTTGCGCCATCTTTTGCATGAAACCATGGAAGCAAAAGGTATCCGTATCATTTGCGAAGCGGTTTTCGAGAAAATCGAGAAGCAGTCCGACGGTAATCTGAAAATCGCGTTGAACAATGGCGATACATTGGAAGTCGGTCAGGCAATGATGGCGATCGGGCGCAAGGCCAACACGACGGGTCTTGGGCTAGAGAGAGCTGGCGTCAAGATGGATGAGCTTGGCGCAATTCCGGTCGATGATTATTCGCGTACCAATGTCGCGAACATCTGGGCCGTCGGTGATGTTACGAACCGCGTCCAGCTGACGCCGGTGGCAATTCACGAAGCCATGTGCTTTCTCGAAACGGCGTTCAAGGACAATCCGACGAAGCCCGACCATGAATTGATTGCGACGGCGGTGTTCTCTCAGCCAGAAATTGGCACGGTCGGTTTGCCGGAAGATGAGGCTGCGAAGAAGTATCCGGAACTTGAGGTTTACCGAGCGCTGTTCCGCCCGATGAAGAACACGCTTTCCGGCCGCAATGAAAAAATGCTGATGAAGCTCATCGTTGATGCCGCGAGCCGCAGGGTGGTCGGGGCGCATATCATGGGGCCAGATGCCGGTGAAATGGCTCAGCTTCTGGGTATTTCCCTCAAGGCTGGTGCGACCAAGGATGACTTCGATCGCACGATGGCGGTTCATCCGACTGCGGCCGAAGAACTGGTCACCATGTACAAGCCGACCTATCGCGTCGTGAATGGTGAGAAAGTCGGCGGCTAACTCTTTCGCGACCGGTTTCTCCGGTTAACGATTATTGCTGGCATAAAGTCTCGGCCTGCATTATATCAGCGCGACCACGCAGGCCGGTTTTCCGGGGCAGACTGTCATCTTTGTCAGATGCGAGCTGTCCGTTAAAGGATTCCAGCATTCGTGTAAGGAGGATATAATCCGAGAGAAATCGAGCGGATAGAAGCAAACAGGTGCTCAAATGACGAAGAACTGGACCCCGCATTCCTGGAGAAACAAACCGATCAAGCAAGTGCCGTTTTATCCGGACGCACAGGCTCTGAACGACGTTGAGGCTCGTCTTCGCACCTATCCGCCGCTGGTTTTTGCAGGTGAAGCACGCAAGCTCAAGCAGCAACTGGCTGAAGTGGCGGAAGGCAAGGCATTTCTGCTCCAGGGCGGCGATTGTGCTGAAAGTTTTGCTGAACATGGCGCGGATAACATCCGCGACTTTTTCCGCGTCTTTCTTCAGATGGCCGTTGTACTCACATTCGGTGCGTCGAAGCCCGTCGTGAAGGTCGGTCGTATCGCCGGTCAGTTTGCCAAACCACGTTCATCGGACATGGAAACGCTGAATGGTGTGGAACTGCCGTCCTACCGTGGTGACATCATCAACGGTATCGAGTTCGACGCGGCATCGCGCATTCCCGATCCGCAGCGTCAGGACATGGCATATCGCCAGTCGGCGGCTACGCTTAACCTGCTGCGGGCATTCGCCCAGGGCGGTTACGCTAATCTGGAGAACGTTCACCAGTGGATGCTCGGCTTTGTCGGCAAGAGCCCGCAGGCAGAGCGCTATGCAGCTTTGGCGCAGCGTATTTCCGAGACCATGAACTTCATGCGTGCAATCGGGATCACGGCTGACAGCAATCATTCGCTGCGTGAAACCGATTTCTACACCAGCCATGAAGCGCTGCTTCTTGGCTTTGAAGAAGCGCTGACTCGTGTGGACTCGACGTCCGGCGACTGGTACGGCACGTCCGGCCACATGATCTGGATCGGTGATCGCACACGTCAGGCTGACCATGCGCATATCGAATACTGCCGTGGAATCAAGAATCCGCTCGGTCTCAAGTGTGGGCCGTCGCTGCAGCCGGATGATCTCATCCGCCTTATCGATCTTCTGAATCCGGAAAACGAAGCAGGGCGCCTGACGTTGATTGCGCGCTTTGGCTACGACAAGGTTGGTGATCATCTGCCGCAGCTTATCCGTGCTGTCGAGAAGGAAGGTCGCAAGGTTGTATGGTCATGCGATCCTATGCACGGCAATACGATCACTGCCGGTGGCTACAAGACGCGTCCGTTCGACCGTATCCTCAAGGAAGTGGAGTCCTTCTTCGCGATCCATCGCGCTGAAGGATCGCATCCGGGTGGTATCCATGTCGAAATGACCGGCAAGAATGTGACGGAATGCACGGGCGGCGCGCGTGCGATCTCGGCAGAAGATCTGCACGATCGTTACCACACGCATTGCGATCCACGTCTCAACGCCGATCAGGCACTGGAACTCGCGTTTTTGCTGGCCGAACTCCTCAAGAAGGAGCGCGATGCCGGTGCGGACAAACAGGTTGCGAGTGCCTGACCGGTTTCCAACATTCTAGAGCTTGCAGGGCGGAGGTTTCGATCTCCGCCCTGTTGCATTTCGGGGAAACTCACCTATTGATTGCCTTGGAGCGGCATGTGTCTGAATGGATGCATAAAGGACGCTTTATGCTTTCAGAAAATTGGCTCTGATTTTCGGGCCAAGCTGTAACCAATTTGATTGAGGGTAATGATGCAGCGCATTTTCCTGGCCTTTCTTAATTCCATGCGAGCACTGAAGTACCTCGCAGGACATGAAAAGGCCGTCCAACAGGAGCTTGTGCTGTTTCTTCTGTCTCTGCCGGTGGCTTTTTTCCTTGCGCCGACATGGCTCGCTTTCCTCTTCATGACTGGCTCGATCTTGTTTCTCATCCTCGTGGAAGTGTTGAACACTGGTATCGAGGCAACGTGTGATGCCGTCTCGCGGGATTTTCACAAGGAAATTCAGATTGCAAAGGACTGCGGTTCTCTTGCTGTTCTGATTTCTATTGTGTTCGTCGTCGCGATCTGGGGCTATATCCTCGCCAATACCTATTTGGCCTGACAAACAGAGTAGTCTGTTGATTGCATCCGTTGCATTTGCTTGCCTAAGCGCGCTAAAGCTTGGGCATGTTAGCCTCTCATGAGAATCTTGCCATGCTCCGTATTGCCGTTGCGCAGCTTAATCCCATCATGGGCGATATCGCCGGAAATCTGACCAAGGCACGCGCGGCACGCGTTGAGGCGGCCAGGATGAAGGCCAATCTCATTTTGTTTACAGAATTGTTCATCTCCGGCTATCCGCCGGAAGATCTGGTTCTGAAACCATCTTTTCTTGCTGCGTGTGAAAAGGCTGTTCGTGCGCTGGCGAGCGACACTGCCGACGGCGGACCAGGCGTCATTATCGGCACGCCGCTTAGCCGTGAAAGCGGTCTGCACAATTCTATCGCAGTTCTGGATGGCGGCGAGATCATTGCCGAACGGTTCAAGGTCGATCTGCCCAACTATGGCGAGTTTGACGAGAAGCGCGTATTTCAGGCAGGCCCAATGCCTGGGCCAGTCAATTTCCGTGGTGTTCGCATCGGGATTCCAATCTGTGAAGATATTTGGGGCGAACTCGGTGTGGCGGAAACGCTGGCTGAGAGCGGCGCAGAGATTTTGCTCGTACCGAATGGTTCGCCTTATCATCGTGCGAAGATGGACCGGCGCCATCAGGTTGTCCTGAAGCAGGTGATCGAAACCGAGTTACCGATGGTCTATGCCAATCAGGTTGGCGGACAGGATGAACTGGTTTTCGATGGTGGATCGTTTGCATTCAACACTGACCGGTCGCTCTGTCTGCAAATGCCTCAGTTTGAGGAGCAGATCACGCTGACCGTTTGGCGCAGAGAGAATGACGGCTGGCGCTGTGACGAAGGCGAAAAGGCTAATCTTCCTGAAGGGCTTGAAGCTGATTATTCCGCCTGCATGCTGGGCTTGCGGGATTATGTGAACAAGAACGGTTTCAAGGATGTGGTGCTCGGGCTTTCGGGCGGTATCGATTCGGCAATCTGCGCGGCTCTCGGCGTCGATGCGTTGGGTAAGGATCGCGTGCGCTGCATCATGCTGCCTTACCGCTATACATCCGATGAATCTCTGAAAGACGCGGCCGATTGTGCAAAAGCGCTCGGTGTTCGGTACGATATTGTTCCGATCTCTGCGCCAGTTGAAGGCTTTCTTGAAGCGCTACATCCGCTGTTCGAAGGCACCGAGAGCGGCGTTACCGAAGAAAACCTGCAAAGCCGCGCACGCGGCACCATTCTGATGGCTGTTTCAAACAAGTTCGGTTCGATGGTTGTCACCACCGGCAACAAGTCTGAAATGTCGGTAGGCTATGCGACGCTTTATGGCGACATGAATGGCGGGTTCAATCCGATCAAAGACGTCTACAAGATGCAGGTCTATGCGATGTCGGAATGGCGCAACAGTCATGTTCCGAACGGCGCACTCGGACCATCGGGTGACGTGATCCCGCACAACATCATCTCCAAGGCGCCGTCTGCTGAACTGCGTGAAAACCAGACGGATCAGGATAGTCTGCCACCTTATCCGGTTCTCGACGATATTCTTGAATGCCTTGTCGAAAACGAAATGAGCAACACCGAGATTGCTAAACGCGGGCATCCGCTCGAAACCGTTCAACGGATCGAACATTTGCTCTATCTGGCTGAATACAAGCGCCGACAATCGGCGCCCGGTGTTAAAATTACCAAGAAGAATTTCGGACGCGATCGCCGATACCCTATAACGAACCGCTTCCGCGACCGCTGAAAGACAATAAGATGACAGTAACCGTTCGTTTTGCTCCGTCGCCGACGGGCTATATCCATATTGGTAATACGCGCACAGCGCTTTCAAACTGGCTTTTCGCACAGAAGAATGGCGGCAAGTTCATTCTGCGCTATGACGACACCGATGTTGAACGCTCCAAAGAAGAATACGCACAGGCAATCGCAGTCGATCTTGACTGGCTCGGTGTCAAACCTGATCGCGTCGAATATCAGTCGAAGCGTTTTGATGTTTATGGCAAGGCGGTAGAGAAGCTCAAACAGGCTGGTTTGCTTTATGCTTGCTATGAAACGGCTGATGAATTGGAGCGTCGCCGCAAACTGCGCCTCGCACGTCGTCTGCCGCCGGTATATGGCCGCGAAGGTTTAAAACTCACTGACGATGAGAAAGCTGCGTTTGAAGCTGAAGGGCGCAAGCCGCACTGGCGTTTCCTGCTGCCGAATTTCGAAGCTGATCCGTTTGATACGCAGCGCACGGAGGTTCATTGGGATGACCTTGTTCGGGGCCCGCAGACTGTCGATCTGGCCTCTATGTCCGATCCTGTGCTGGTGCGTGAAGACGGCACTTATCTTTATACCTTGCCGTCGGTGGTGGATGATATTGATCTCGGTGTCACGCACATCATTCGCGGTGACGACCACGTAACCAACACCGGTGTGCAGATTGCTATTTTCGAGGCACTGGGGGCCAAGGCTCCGGTTTTTGGGCACCACAATCTACTGACGACAATTTCGGGCGAGGGGCTTTCAAAGCGAACCGGCGCACTGTCTGTCGGATCGCTGCGCGACGCCGGGTTCGAGCCGATGGCAGTGGCCTCGTTGGCGATTTTGATTGGCACCTCGGAAAGTGTTTCGGCGGCACCCAATATGGAAAGTCTCGCCGAACGTTTCGATCTGGCATCCATATCGAAGTCATCGGCAAAGTTTGATCCTGCGGAACTGGACACGCTCAATCGTGCCCTGTTGCACGAGATGCCGTTTTCAGAAGCCCAGCCACGTCTGGCTGCCATGGGCATTTGCGGCGAGAAGGCTGAGCCGTTTTGGCAGGCGGTGCGAGGAAATCTCGACCGCTTCAAGGATGCGGTACATTGGTGGTCCATCGTTGACGGTGATCTGCGAGAAACTCCGGACCTGTCAGAAGAGGATCGTGTTTTCCTGGAAGAGGCTTTTGCCCTTTTGCCACCGGCTCCCTGGGATCATCAGACATGGAAAGTCTGGACCGAAGCAGTGAAGGCTGCAACTGGGCGCAAGGGCAAGAACCTTTTCATGCCCTTGCGACTGGCGCTTACGGGGCAGGCGCATGGGCCGGAGTTGGCTGACTTGCTGGTGTTGATTGGTCCGGAAAGAACCCTGACCCGACGACCCTGACTTTTGCGTTTGCCGTATAGGGACGTTCCACAGGCGGTGTCATTGCGACAGGTGCAACATAGGCTGGTGTGGTATTCGAGGTCTGTACCGTTGCAGATGACGTGTAATCCACTTTCTCTGTTTCGACAGGAGTGGGAGTTTCATAGGCAGGCAATGCAATTGAGTTGGCCATCTCGGCGCTCGGCTTGGCGATGCCCCTGGACTTCCGCTGTGGTACGTGGACAGTTTTCGACTGAGGTTTCTTAGGGGACACCACCCAGGAGGCCTTGCACGATTTGACATGTTTGGACGCAGACGGACGTCCGGCAAGCGCCATATTCAGCTCATTGACGCGTTCGCGCAAAGTCTGTGTTTCGGTTGCCAGATGATCTGTTCTGGTCAGCAATTTCGTGCACTGTGCGGATTTGACAGCAGGTGTAAACAGGCTCCCGACGCAACGATTTTGAGCCGAGGTCTTTCTCATCTGAGAAAGCTCTGCTTCCTTGCGATCAAGGAGTGACTGGGTGACGCGGAGTTGCTTCTTAAGCTGTATCTGTTCGGCAGGCGTGCATAATTCTGGAGGGCGTATAGTTGTACAGCCAGCCAATATTCCCGAAAATATCAAAACTACTGAGTAAGTCAGCGATCTATTAGAATTAATTGAAATAAAAGACATGATAACCTCGATAACGATGCTGGCGATATCATGTTTAAAAAATATAGTAAATTAAATACTAACGACGAGTATATTTAAATATACTCGCCGTTATTTAAACTTATGTTATAATTATCTAACTTAGTTGTTGTTAAATTACTTCTTCTTGCGAAGAGTCTCTCCTGATTTTTGCAAGGCTTCAACAACTGCCAGTGCTGTCATATTGACGACGCCACGCGAGGTGACGGATGGCGTCAGAATATGTGCCGGACGTGCCGCGCCGAGCAGGATTGGACCCACGTGCAGCGCATCTGTAACCATCTTGACTACGTTCAGCGTGATGTTTGCAGCGTCAAGGTTGGGGAAGACAAGAAGATTGGCTTCGCCCTTCAGGCGCGAATTCGGGAACACACGGTCGCGCAGAGCCTGAGAGAGAGCAGAGTCGCCGTGCATTTCGCCATCGGATTCTAGCTCAGGCGCCTTCTCGGCAAGAATTGCCGCTGCTTCACGCATCTTTTCGGCGCTGGCTGATTCTTTCGACCCGAAATTCGAATGGGATACGAGGGCAGCCTTTGGCTCAATACCGAAGCGGCTGATTTCCTTTGCGGCAAGAATTGCCATTTCGGCGATCTCGTTCGCGCCCGGTTCGACGTTGACATAAGTGTCTGTGAGGAAGAGGGCGCCACGCTGCGAGATGAGCAGGCTCAAGGCGGAATAGTCTCGGATACCGGGAACCTTGCCGATAATCTGCCGTACGACACGGAGGTGGCGTTCGAAGCGACCTTCAAGACCGCAGATCATGGCGTCTGCTTCGTCGCGCATAACCGCGAGAGCGGCAATTGCGGTCGAGTTCGTGCGGACGATGGTGCGTGCAGCTTCCGGTGTGACGCCCTGCCTGCCGGTGTAGGACAGATAAAGGTCTACATAGTCGCGATAGCGCGGATCGTCTTCCGGATTGATGAGTTCGAAGTCCGTTCCCGGACGAATCTTGAGGCCGTAGCGGCGCAAGCGTGTTTCGATAACCTGCGGGCGTCCGACGAGAATCGGAGCTGCGATACGCTCTTCAATGACTACCTGAGCAGCGCGGAGCACGCGTTCATCTTCACCATCTGCATAAATGACGCGCTTTGGTTTTTCCTGGGCGCGGGCGGCAGCAAAAACCGGCTTCATGATGAGGCCGGAGCGGAAGACGAAGCGGTTCAGACGATCGAGATAGGCTTCCATGTCTTCGATCGGGCGTGTCGCCACGCCTGTTTCCATGGCCGCTTTGGCCACTGCCGGGGCGATACGCAGAATCAGGCGCTGATCGAATGGCGATGGAATGATGTAGTCTGGTCCGAAAGTGGGTGTGTCGCCGGAATAAGCGCGTGCTGCGACATCCGAAGGCTCTTCGCGGGCAAGAGCGGCAATTGCGCGAACAGCCGCCAACTTCATTTCTTCGTTAATTGCAGTCGCACCGACATCGAGTGCGCCGCGGAAGATATAGGGGAAGCAGAGAACGTTGTTGACCTGGTTCGGATAATCCGAACGTCCGGTGCAGATCATGGCGTCGGCGCGGGCCGCACGAGCCTCTTCCGGCATGATTTCCGGCTTCGGATTGGCAAGGGCCATGATGAGTGGCTTTTCGGCCATCTGTTTCAGAAGTTCAGGCTTCAGCACGCCAGCAGCCGACAGGCCGAGGAAGACGTCAGCACCACCGATGACATCGGCCAGAACGCGCGCGTCAGTCTTCTGGGCGTAAACTTCCTTCCAACGATCCATCAGTGTGTTACGGCCTTCGTAGACAACGCCTTCGAGATCACAGACCCAGATGTTTTCGCGTTTCGCGCCGAGATTGACGAGAAGATTGAGGCAGGCAAGGGCAGCAGCGCCAGCGCCCGATGTAACGATCTTGGCGTCCCCGATTTTCTTGCCGGCAAGTTCCAAACCGTTCAACACCGCCGAAGCAACGATGATCGCTGTGCCGTGCTGGTCGTCGTGGAAAACCGGAATGTTCATTTTCGCGCGAAGCTGTTCTTCAACTTCGAAGCACTCCGGTGCCTTGATGTCTTCAAGGTTGATGCCGCCGAAAGTCGGCTCCAAAGCGGCAACAACATCAACGATGCGACCGATTTCGTGCGCGTCGATTTCAATGTCGAACACGTCGATGTCGGCGAATTTTTTGAAAAGGACAGCTTTACCTTCCATGACCGGTTTGGAAGCAAGCGCACCAATGTTACCAAGGCCGAGAACCGCAGTGCCGTTTGACACGACGGCAACGAGATTGCCGCGAGCGGTGTATTCGGCGGCAGTTGCCGGGTCTTCGTGGATTGCGAGGCAGGGAGCGGCTACGCCGGGAGAATAAGCTAACGCCAGATCTCGTTGGTTGCCAAGTGGCTTTGTCGCCTGAATTTCCAGCTTTCCGGGCTTCGGATAACGGTGGAAGAACAGAGCTGCTTCATCGAAATCCGAACGGGAAGTGGAAGGTGTTTTCTTGGTCATGGTCGCATCGCTTTCCAAAATCTTTCGTGCAGGGCAAAAGCTCGTTTGCACGTGGAGGGTGCGGTATCCGCATACAGTTTCCGTACACGACTTCCGCACTCTGGGCCGTCATTGTTCTTAGTCTATCGGCTCAAATCTCAGTAGGCCCGTTTTCGAGAATGAGTTTTTCCAATTTTGCAGATCTATTATTTGATGCTGTTAAAACGCACTCTGATAGGCGCCGCCATCGATAACGAGATTCTGCCCGGTAATGAACCCGGAATGTTCCGAACATAGGAAGGCACAGGCCTGACCAAATTCCTTTGGCTGCCCGATTCTTCCGGCGGGAATTGCTGATGCTCGCTTTGCAGCTTCCGCATCCGCTGTCGTGCCGTTCTTCTGGGCTGAGAATGCAAAGCCATTGCGAAGGCGATCCGTGTCAAAGGCCCCGGGAAGGATGTTGTTGATCGTCACATTGGAGGCTGCAACCGTGCGGGCGACGCCAGCCAGAAATGCAGTCAGACCGGCGCGGGCGCCAGATGAGAGATCAAGCCCGGGAATGGGGGCGTAAACCGACGTCGATGTGATATTGACGATACGGCCGAAACGGCGCTCGACCATTCCGTCGATAACAGCTTTGATCAATTCTATGGGGGTGACCATATTCTGTGTCACACCCTGCAGGATCGCGTCGCGGTCGAGCAGGCGGAAATCCTTGAAGGCTGGACCGCCGTTATTATTCACGAGAATGTCGGGTGCAGGGCAGGCGGCAAGCAGTTTGGCTTGCCCTTCAGCGGTGGACACGTCGGCAACGACAGCATCGACTTTCACGCCAAATGTTTTGCGAATTGCTTCCGCGGTTGTGGCGAGAGTTTCTTCGTTGCGTCCATTGAGAACCAGATCGCAACCGGCTTCGGCGAGCGCCTCCGCGCATGCCCGTCCGAGTCCCTTGCTGGAAGCACACACAATTGCTTTTCGACCCTTCAGGCCCAAGTCCACGGCTCGATCCTCACATCTTGTTCAAGTTTTAGAGACATGCCACCAAGCGAGCAGTCCGATCAACCGGATTCTGGTTCACGGGCGCATATGTCCACCTTTTACCGGCAGAATATGCGTTCATTGCGAACAATATTTGGTGAAGTGCTATTCAAGCGGCGGCATGAATTCTGCCCTCGGGCGTATAAGCGATCCGCTATCAGCCTGTTCCAGTGCATGGGCGAGCCATCCCACAATGCGTGCGAGCGCAAACAGAAATAGCGGTGCGTCGGGCGGTAGATCATAGATTTCTGTAACGGCGGCGAGGGCGAAATCGACGTTTGGCTTTTCTCCGAGAATGTTCGCGGCACTTTGTTCCAGATCGCTATAGGAGGCAGGCAATTCCAGATGTTCCAATAGTGCGATGGCGCGAATATCACCTGTTTCGCGGTAAAGCGGGTGGCCGAAAAAGTGAAACTGTGTTCCTTGCCTGAGCTGGCCCTTGATCGCTGCTTCCGCTCCTATTTGCCGGGTTTGCGTAATAATAGCCGCCGCCGCTGTGGCCGCTCGTCCATGCCGCGGGCCAATCAATGTTGATAATCCGGCGAGAACCGCAGCGGAAAGCGGTGTACCTGTCGACGCCGCAACGCGTGTAGCGAATGCCGATGCATTGAGTTCGTGGTCGGCCAGAAGCACAAGAATGCGCCGGATCACATCACTTGCCTGCGGCTTTTGCCAAGCCTGAGCAATGCGTTCATGCATCGGCATATTCGATGCGGAAACGCCCAGAACGGTATTGTGAAACAGTTGCAGCAGACCAAAAGCCTCTTGCTGCAGAATCGATGTTGAACGCCCCGAACTGGGTAGATCATTCGCGGCGCGAACACCAAGAACAGTAAACAGCCGTTCCAGAGGCGCAGTCTCGGTCTGACGAATGTTCAAGGTCGATTCGTTGTCACTGCTGATGATACCGTCGAAATCCATCTGCCACAGCAGTGCAGCCACTTCCTCCAGCGTCGCTGTTTCGGACAGCTCAGCAGCGTCGCAGCCTCGATAGAGCAAGCGGCCATCCAGGATGGTCGAAATGCCCGAGCGCATGATCGGCAGGCCCCAACGAATGGTGTCGGCGGCAACCACGCTATCTCTCTTGCGACCGGGACGCTTGCCAGCCAGACGATGGACATCCTCCGACCGATAGAGGCTGCGTCTTGGATCATCCGGCAATGGCTTGGAACGGATGCGCCCGCGACTCACATTTGCGTAAAGAGTCTGCGGCTTTGTCTGGAGAACAGCGAGGGCTTCCTCCGCAGTTAGCCAGTCCATTATTGCCCCCTACATTGATCTATTTCGTCAAGATTGACGTCAACTATACTTGGATTCAATGTCGAAAGGCAAACAAGGAGAATAATTATGAATAGCGGACTTGAAGATGTGATTGCTGCTGAAACCGTATTGTCTGACGTCGATGGGCTTGCAGGCAGGCTGGTTATTCGCGGTCGGTCGCTGGACGATCTGGTCCCGCATAGCAGCGTCGAAGATGGAATAGAACTTCTGTGGGGCGGCTTTTTCAATGACCTTCCCAAAGGGGAAGAGCTTCAAAAAGCGCTCGGTGAAGCGCGCGTACAGGTATTTCATCATACGGATGCGCTTGACGATACATTGATGGAAATGTCTCCCATCGAAGCGCTTCGCGCATTGATGGCACGCATCCCTGATGACGATGATCTGACCGCAGCCTTACACCTGATGGCGGCACCGGCAGTCTTTACGACGGCCATTCTGAGGGGCCAGAAGGGGCGCCGTCCCATACATCCTGATCCGACGCTTCCCCATAGCGCTGACATCCTTCGTATGATGAATGCGGGAATGCCGGATGAAGCAGAAGTTGCGGGGCTGAACACCTATCTTATGACGGTTTCCGACCATGGATTGAACGCATCGACTTTTGCTGCGCGTGTCGTGGCATCAACACGAGCCGGATTGACCTCATCGCTGCTTGCCGCAATCAGCGCATTGAAAGGACCGCTGCATGGTGGTGCACCCGGACCGGTCCTCGATATGCTGGATGCAATCGGTAGACCCGACAACGCTGAACGTTGGCTTGAATCTGCTGTTGCCGATGGAGACAGGCTGATGGGGTTCGGTCACAGGGTCTATCGTGTACGCGATCCTCGTGCCGATGCCTTGAAAGGTGCATTGAAGCACATCGAAGCCCTAGAACAAGGGCGTGGAAAACACCGCGTTGAGTTGGCCGAGGCCGTTGAAAAAGCCGCTATCGCAGTTCTAAAGCGCCACAAGCCGGACCGTTCCCTCGAAACCAATGTCGAGTTCTATACTGCTTTGTTGTTGGAACAACTGGGGTTCCCGCGTGAGGCTTTCACTTGCGTTTTCGCTATGGGGCGAACCATGGGCTGGATAGCGCATTGCCGTGAACAGGTTGCGGCAAACAAGCTCATTCGTCCGCAATCGCGATATGTCGGCCCAACTGTGGGACTTGTCGCCTAAAGTGGACACAACAAGAGGCGCGGACGCTACCTTCCGCGCCTCAAAGCCGACCGTCATATCTCTGTGACATGAATCGGGTTTTCTGCGCTCAGATCAGGTTGCCATTGAAGGGGACAACCACATGAGCACCGACGCTCCGCAGCCCAGAAAACTCCGAACCCTCTTTATCTCGGATGTGCATCTCGGTTCCAAGGCCGCACAGGCGGAACTGCTTCTGGATTTTCTTCGCTATCATGAAGCCGAGACGATCTATCTTGTCGGCGATATTGTCGATGGGTGGCGCCTGCGGCGCAATTGGCATTGGCCGCAAGAGCATAATGACGTAGTCCAGAAGCTGCTTCGCAAGAGCCGGAAGGGCGCCAACATCATCTACATTGCCGGTAATCACGATGAGTTCCTGCGCAATTTTCAGGGAACGCATTTTGGCGGCATCGAAGTGATGAACCGCGCGATCCATGAGACGGCAGACGGTCGCAAGTTTCTGGTAATCCATGGTGATCAGTTCGATGTGGTTGTACGCAATGCCCGCTTTATCGCCTATCTGGGCGATTGGGCATATGACACAGCGATCTGGATAAATACGGTTATGAGCCGGGTTCGCTCGCTTTTCGGTCTGCGCTACTGGTCATTTTCAGCCTGGGCGAAGTTTCGCGTCAAAAAGGCGGTCAATTTCATTGGTCAGTTCGAGAGCGTGGTTTCGGAAGAAGCGCAGCGTATCGGGGTTGATGGTGTGATCTGCGGCCATATTCATCACGCCACGATCGAGAGCATGAATGGCGTGGAATACATCAATACGGGCGATTGGGTGGAAAGCTGCACGGCCGTGATTGAACATTTCGATGGCCGTATGGAGCTCATCGAATGGACGGAACGCCGTGATCGCCGCCCGACGACAGGTATTGTCAATTCCGACAGTGAAGAGCATGGCGAGGATAGGGTGATCCAGCTCCCACTTCCCGTCCGCGAACTGGCGACCTTCCGCCGATGAAGAAAATCGTCATCGTTACCGACGCCTGGCATCCTCAAGTCAACGGCGTCGTGCGCACGCTGACCAAATGTCGTGATCTGATGATTGAGCGCGGATACGACGTCACCGTCATATCTCCGCTGGATTATCGGTCGGTCCCCTGTCCGACCTATCCGGAAATCCGGCTCGCCTTGACGACGCCAGGTGCGCTTAGACGACGTCTGAAGGTCATGCGACCGGACTATGTGCACATTGCAACCGAGGGTCCACTCGGGTTTATGGCACGGCGCGCCTGCCTGAAAATGGGCTGGTCCTTCACGACAAGCTTTCACACGCGGTTTCCCGAATATCTTGCGGAACGCTTTCCTGTCCCGCCACAATGGACCTATGCTTTCCTGCGACGTTTCCATAATGCGGCCCAGCATACGCTGGTACCGACCCAATCTATTGTGGATGATCTGAAGGGGCGAGGTTTTACGCGGCTGGACCTCTGGACGCGCGGTGTCGATCGCAATCTGTTTTATCCTCGGCGGGAAGTGGTCAAGGACTTGCCACGTCCGGTGTTCATTTGTGTGGGACGCGTCGCCACGGAAAAGAACCTGCCAGCGTTTCTGGAGCTTGATCTTCCCGGCACAAAGTTGATCGTCGGGGATGGTCCTTCCCTCAACGATCTGCGTGCGCGTTTCCCGGAGGTTGTGTTTGTCGGGAAGCAGGAAGGTGAAACGCTGGCAAACACCTATGCCGCAGCCGACGTGTTTGTCTTCCCAAGCCGGACAGATACGTTTGGTCTCGTCTTGCTGGAAGCGATTGCCTCCGGCTTGCCGGTGGCGGCCTATCCCGTTCCCGGATCACGGGATGTCGTGGGGGCAACCGGGGCAGGCGTTCTCTCCGAAGATCTTGGGAAGGCGTGTCTGTCAGCCCTGCAAATGGAGCCGTTTGAGCCCGCACAGGTGCTCAGGCAGTTCACCTGGGACGCTTGTGCGGACATTTTCGAAGATGCTCTCGCTCCGATAAGCGGAACCGCGAGCGAGAGTTATCAACGTGCAAGTCAGCCCCAAACGGCGGCTTCCGGCGGGTAAACCAGAGCCCCATCATAGCGCAAGCCTGGGTCACGATCATGGGCGAGGAGTAGCGGGCCATCAAGGTCAACCACATTGGCTTTCTGGGCGAGCAGAACAGCTGGCGCCATGCCGAGCGATGTGCCGACCATACAGCCGACCATGATCTGAAGACCGTAGTTGATTGCCTTGTCTCGCATGATGAGACCTTCAGTCAGTCCACCTGCTTTGTCGAGCTTGATGTTCACCGCGTCGTAGCGCTTGGCCAGCTCCTCAAGTCCGACCGACGTATGAACGCTTTCATCGGCACAGATAATGACAGGCCGTTCAATTTCACTGAGAATATGATCGTTATCCGCTGGTAAGGGCTGTTCGATAAGAACGACGCCTGCGTCGGCTGCTGCACGCATGTTCTCGGCAATATTGTCGGCCGTCCAACCTTCGTTCGCATCGATAATGATGTGACTGTTCGGAGCCGCAGTCGTGACCGCTTGTATCTTCTCGATATCGTTTTCACCACCCATTTTGACCTTGATGAGAGGATAGTGAGCGACCTTCGCTGCCGACTCTGCCATTTCGGCGGGTGTGCCGAGCGAAACGGTGATTGCGGTTTCAAGTGGTCGGGTTGGCGTACCGAGCATATCGGCGACGCTTCTGCCTGATGCCTTTGCCTCGAGATCCCATAAGGCACAATCGACCGCATTGCGGGCAGCGCCGGCTGGCATCAAAGTCTGGATATCCTGTCGTGTGGCGCCACTTTCGATAGCTGTACGGGCGGCTTCAATCTGGGCACTCACGCTCTCAATGCTTTCGCCATAACGCGCATAAGGAACGCATTCGCCGCGCCCTTGATTGAGACCGTTGCCAATCACACACACAACGACAACGGCTTCCGTCTTGGAACCTCTGGAGATTGTGAATTTTCCGGCGATGGGATAGCGTTCGACAATGATATTCAAGGTATTGTGCATAGAGATGCCCTCTGGGACGCAGTATTTCGGTCGTTCAACGACTCGTATATGAGGTAGGCCATGTTGACCGACACTGCCGACAAAGCAAGAGCCACCAATAATCCTGCGCCGAAGATTGATCTGACGGAGCAGGACGGTGCGCGCCATATCAGGTTGAGCGGTCGCTGGGTCTCGCAGAGCGTCAATCTTGTCGATGACAAGATGCGCAGTCTTGAGAAAACGGACGAACACAAAGCAACGATAATCGATGTTTCTGGCGTATCCGGTCTCGATACGGCAGGTGCCTGGCTGATTGAACGCTTGCGGCAGCGGCTCGTTGCAAAGAGTGCCGACGCCCAGCTTGAAGGCGTGCGTCAATCCTGGCTCCCTCTGATGGAGGAAGTGGGGCAGGCTGTCGAACGTACTCTGGATATTCCACGTCAGAAGAAGCCGTTCTTTTTCATCTCGTTTCTGGCCGCGCTTGGCGGTGGCGTTATCTCTATGGGTAACGACTTCAAGATGGCGATGCATATCCTGGGCGCCACGATCCGCGGGGCCCAGCTGAAATACGGTCGAGGAAGCGGTATTCCAATCGCTGCCATCGTTACGCAGATGGACCGCATGGGCGTCGGTGCGATTCCCATTATCATCCTGATGTCGACGATCGTTGGTGCGATCATCGCCCAGCAGGGCGCATTTCAGTTGCGCTATTTCGGTGCAGAAATCTTTGTCGTCGATCTGGTTGGCATTCTGGTGCTGCGTGAACTCGGGGTGCTTCTGACAGCTATCATGATCGCCGGTCGTTCAGGCAGTGCGATCACAGCTGAAATCGGCTCCATGAAAATGCGCGAGGAGACGGATGCTCTGACGGTTATCGGCCTCAATCCGGTCGGCGTTCTGGTTTTTCCCCGTCTCGTTGCGCTGGTCGTAGTCCTGCCATTGCTCACCATCATTTCCGATCTGGCTGCATTGATCGGGGCAGGCGGGGTCGCTTGGTTCTACTCCAATATTTCGCCCGATGCTTTCATTAGCCGCCTGCATGACGCGGTGGCGCTTAATACTTATTTCGCCGGTCTTATCAAGGCACCGTTTATGGCCATGATCATCGGGATTCTCGCCTCGGTAGAAGGTATGAAGGTCGGCGGCAGTGCAGAATCACTTGGCCGTCGTGTTACTGCTTCCGTTGTGAAAGCAATTTTTGTGGTTATTGTCGTGGATGGTTTGTTTGCGATGTTCTATGCGGCCATTAATTTTTAGAAACTGCTTATGTTCTTTGTTTTTAATGGGTTCTTTGAGACACAGTTGCACAGAAAATTGACCCCTCAATCGTGTTCAACGGTTCAGTCCGAAGCCAAGCTCGGTTAAAGAATGGTTATGGAGAACGGCATCGACCACCGGTCGCAACTGCAGGACGAAGACAATCGCCAGACGACCGCGCCGATGATCTCGGTGCGCGACGTGACGGTTTCGTTCGGGCGTCAGACGGTGCTCGACAAGCTGTCGCTTGAGATTTACCAGGGCGAGGTTCTGGGCTTCATCGGTCCTTCGGGGGCGGGAAAATCAGTGCTAATGCGGACCATTCTCGGTCTCAACAAGAAACAGTCGGGTGAAATCGAGATTCTCGGTCGCAACATCGATCAGCTGAATGAGATGGAAAAAATGTCCATCGACATGCGTATGGGCGTCTTGTTTCAGCACGGAGCGCTATTTTCGGCGCTGAATGTTCTTGAAAATATTCAGGTTCCGATGCGCGAGTATCTTGATCTGTCGCCGAAGCTGATGGACGAGCTGGCGCGACTGAAAATCGACCTTGTCGGTTTGAAGCCTGACACGGCAGAAAAGTTTCCGTCCGAACTTTCCGGCGGCATGATCAAGCGTGCTGCGCTTGCACGTGCTCTGGCTCTGGATCCGGATATTCTGTTCCTTGACGAACCGACATCGGGTCTTGATCCCATTGGCGCTGCAGAGTTTGACGACCTGATTGCCAATCTGCGGGATACGATGGGTCTGACCGTCTATATGGTCACTCATGATCTCGATAGTCTTTTTGCAATTTGCGACCGGATTGCCGTTCTTGGAAACAAGAACGTACTCGTCAGCGGCACCATTGAAGACATGCTAACGGTAGACGATCCGTGGGTTAAATCCTATTTTCGGGGCAAGCGTGCGCGCCAGATTGATCCATCGGCGCCAACGAGACGGCGGCCCGGCAGCCGCTTGCAGACTGGATAAGATATGGAAACTAAAGCCAATTATGTACTGGTGGGTGTCTTTACGCTGATCGTCAGCCTGTTGGCTTTCGCGTTTGTGTTCTGGATCGCCCGTTTTGGGGAAGCACGCGATTCTCTGGAGCTTGATGTTCGCATCCCGGGTTCCGTGACTGGCCTTTCGATCGGGAGTCAGGTTCTATTCAACGGTATCAAAGTTGGCGATGTTCGGGCGCTGCGTCTTGATCCGTCCAATCCAGAAATGGTGATCGTCAAAACCCGCGTCAACGCGACAACACCTATTACCCGCTCAACTGCAGCAACCCTCGGTTTTCAGGGACTGACCGGGCAGGCTTATATTGAACTGAAGGGCGGTCGTCTTGATGAGCCCAATCTTCTGACCGAGGCTGCAAACGTAGATTCGGTTGCGCGTATTGATGCCGATCCGTCCTCAATCAACAATCTTCTTGCTACCGCACAGGATATTGCTGCACGAGCCAATGCCGTGCTTGGTCAGTTGGAGGGTTTCGTAAAGGATGCTCGTGGACCGCTGACGGATACAATCAACAACACGAAGACTTTCACCGACGCACTGGCACAGAACGCCAACATTATTCAGGAACTTGGTGAGAACACCGGAAACATCAACCAGATCGTCACTGACGCCAAGGATATGATGGCTCGCTTGAACGCTGCTTCTGTGCGTGTTGACGCCATTCTGGCGAAGACCGACAAGCTCCTGTCGAGCGACGACAAGGATGGGGTTGTTGCACAGGCTAAGGCAACGCTGGAATCCATCCGCCAGACATCCGACAATCTCGACAAGCGGATGGGGCCGATTGCGGACAATCTCCAGCGTTTTTCGGGACAGGGATTGCGTGATGTGCAATCCGTCGTGGTGGATAGCCGCCGCTCCATTCAGCGCATAGAACAGGCAATTACCGATCTCGAGCGTAACCCTCAGCGCCTTATCTTTGGCGGTAAAGGGAATGTACCTCAGTATGACGGGAGGACGCGTCATTGATTTCCAAAGCTAGCCTTATTGACATGAAATCACGTCGCACTCTTTGTCGTACAACTTCAATATCTGTTCTGCTCAGCATACTTCTTGCTGGCTGCGGGACGACAACGCCACTTGACACGTTCAATCTGTCTGCACCGCAGCCGGGTGTTTCTTCGCCAAGCCGCAAGAGCACACAGTTGCTGGTTCCGACGCCAACAGCCCTTAAGGCGCTCGATAGCGAGAATATCGTTGTCAGCTCAGCGCCCGGTTCCATCGAATATCTGAAGGGTGCTCAATGGGGTGACAGGCTGACGAACATTGTGCAATCACGTCTGGTGCAGGCCTATGAGAATACAGGTGTGTTCGGCGGGATTGGCCGTCCAGGAGACGGGCTGGCAATCAACTATCAGATTCTGACCGATCTGCGCATGTTCGGCATTCAGGCCTATGCATCGCCTAAGCTCGCAGTGGTCGAACTGGCTGTCAAACTGATGAATGACAAGAATGGCGAGGTTCGGGCCACCCGCGTGTTCCGTACGGCCATTCCGGTAAGCGGTGCGACGAATGCGGCCTATGTGAAGGCACTCGACGCGGCTTTTGAACGGACTGCTAGCGAGATTGTTAGCTGGACAGTGACAGCGCTCTAACCGTTTTTTTTAAAGCACATATTGTCTGAAAACCGTTTCACACTTTTCGAGATGCACTCCAACCGAGGCAAGGTGGAACAATAAAAAAGGTCGGCGTGTTGCGCCGACCTTTTTTATTGAACGGAACCAGCCGGTTTCATCCGAGCCAGACAAACAAAAACGCGGCCCGAAGGCCGCGTTTCCTTTTAGTTCTGGTCTTAGCGAAGGCGACCGCTTGCGTGGGCAAGCATGGTGTAGACCTTGCCAGTGTCCGAGGTGAGGTAAGTCCGCGTCACCATGTTGTCTCGGTCGTTGCGGGCTACATCTTCAAGCAGACGCTGGAAGTCGTCCATGTAGCGGTCGACGGCGCGGCGGAATTCACCATCCGTCTGATACTTGCGCTTGATATCATCAAAAGTCTGCTGACCCTTCAGCGTGTAGAGACGGCGAGTAAAGACGTTTCGTTCACCGCGACGATAACGGTCCCAAAGCTCCACCGAAGCTTCATGGTCGATAGCGCGGGCAATGTCCACCGAAAGCGAGTTCAGCGATTCAACGACATGGCTTGGTGAACGAGGCGTTGCGACCGGCTGTGCTTTCGGCTGCGCGGCTTCTTCTTCCTCGCGGGAAGCACGGGCCAGGAGATCAGACACCCATCCACGTGGCTTTTCTGCCTGTGCGGCTGCCGGTGCAGGCTGAGCCTTCGGCGCTTCGTAGGCGCGCTGGCGAATTGCAACATCTGCCTGTACCACCGGTGCCTGAACAGGGGCTGGACGAGCTGCTGCCGGTGCCGGACGCGAAACCGGGCGATCAGCACGGCTTTCACCGACATCTACCAGACGACCGGACTTATTGACGATTTCGGCGAGTTCCTTGAGCGCATTGATCTGCTCGCTCACGGCTTTGCGCATAGCGGTCGTTGTTTCCTTGGCCTCGGCAGGCATGTCGAGAACGCCACGCTTCAGTTCGCCACGGGTCGTGTTGAGCTCGTTGCGAATTTCGCTTGCAGTGCGGCGAATATCGTCGGTTGCTGCAGAGAACTTCTGTGCTGCCTGTTCAACGATTTCCGAAACGCTTTCCCGCATCTTCTCGGCAGACGAACGGGTCTGGCCTTCGGCGCGCTGGAATGCGGAGGTCACCAGCCCTTCGAAGGACTGCATCAGCTTTTCCACGCCTTCCGACTTCTCGACGAGACCGGATGCCAGTTTGTCGAGCGCCTGATGACGATCTTCAAGCGTGCTGACAAGGCCGTTCTGGGCCGTGTTGATCATGTCGGAAGCCGAAGAGAGAACCTTTCCGTGCTCTTCGAAACGGTCGGCGATGTCTGCGATCTGCGACAGCGTGCTGTCGGAGATAGCGCGCAGCGTACCGATATTGCCGTCAATCAGGCCCGTGGAGGCCTGGAACATCTGCGCTGCACGGTTGGTGTTCTCAACGAAGCTCGACGTCGTGTCGACAAGGCGACCATCGATATCGGTGAGATTGCGCGTTGCAGTGTCGATCAACTTGCCCAGTTCGCCGTTGGAGGCTGCAAGACGATCGATCAGTTCGCTGACATTGTCGGAAAGACCGGTCTTGGCCTGCTGAACAGCGGCAATTGTTTCCGCTGTGCGGCTTGCAAGCGCATTGACCAGAGCGGCATTTTCCGAACGAAGCCTGTCGGTTGCGGCATGGGTTGCTTCTTCAAGCTGCTGCGCCAGTCCACGACCGCTATCAGCAAGCCGCTGTACAAGCGGTTCTGCCGTATCGTTGAGGATCTTGGTGATTTCCTGCGAACGGGCAGCGAGAACGGCATTGAGCTCACGAGTACGTTCTTCCAGCGTCACCGCAGTCGTGTCGGTTACCTGTGCAATACGAGCCTCGACGGAGCCGAGTTCCATCGTGATGCGCGAGCCGATATCACCGAGACGGGTTGCAATCGCGTCAGCACGCTCAGCGAGGCGCGTTTCGGTACCAGCGAGATTGTCGGCAACGCTGGCCGAGAAGGACTCGCTATGGCCTGCAAGCGTTTCACTCGTCTTGGAAGCCGTATCGGCAATCCGCGCTTCAATCGAGCTAAGTTCGCCGGTGAGGCGGCTTTCGATTGCTTCAAGACCGCTGGCAATAGCGCTGGCGCGTTCATTGAGGCGCGTTTCGGTGCCAGCAAGGTTGTCGGCGACGCTTGCAGCGAAGGCTTCGCTATGACCGGCAAGCGTTTCGCTGGTTCTGCTTGCCGTGTTGGCGATGCGGGCTTCGATTGAGCCAAGCTCGCCGGTGAGGCGGCTTTCGATCTCACCAAGACGACCGGCAATCGCGTCGGCGCGGTCGCCGAGACGTGCTTCCGTCCCAGACAGATTATCGATCAGGCGAGCGCTGAATGCTTCGCCGAAGCCGTCCAGAGCTTCACCAGCCTTGGCTGCTTCAGCCGAAAGCGTGCTCGCGGCTTCGCCGATCTTCTCGCGCAGCGTGCCAGCAACGATGCCAGCGCTCTGTTCGAGTGCACGGCGGACATTGTCGACGCCGATGGTGAGTGCCTTTTCCATCGTCTGTGTGCGTTCTTCGATAATGCCGGTCTGGCCTTCGAATGCGCGGCTGATGGTCGAACTGCTGTCGGCAATTGCGTTGTGAAGGTTGGTCGTGCGCTGTTCCAGGATATCACTGTGATCCTGCAGGGTCTGGCTCAGCGATGTCGTGCTCTCACTCAGGGTCGAGCGGATTTCGGCAGCACGCGTTTCAATTGTGCGCTCGTGACCGTCCAGAATGCCGGAGAGGGCATTGTTGTGATCGTTCAGGACGTTATGAAGGCCGCTCGTGCGCTCTTCGACCTGACGAACATGTTCGCCCAAGGCGGCAACAAATGCATCGCGACCGGCACCAATGGAATCAGTCATGCTGCTTGCACGTTCATCGAGAATGCGTGCGAGCGTGTTCTGATTATCAGTGATGAGCGCCTGTAGCGAATTTACGCGCTCATCGAAAGTGCGAGCGAGAACCTCACGGTTTTCGTTGAAGTTATCGCGCATTGCGGCGGCACGCTCATCCATCAGTTGAGCAAGCATGGCTTGATTGCCCGCAATGACACCATGAAGCGTGGTGGCGCGCTCTTCCAGCGAACGAGCGTGGTCTGCAAAGCTTGCATCAAGCAGTGCGGAATGGCTTGCCATTGTCTCGCGCAATGCGTTGGTCCGCTCTTCCAGAATTGCCGCATGACTATCGGCAACGGTGTTGAGGGCAGATGCGCTGACGTTAACGGCATTCTCGATATCGCTCGTGCGTGCAGCAAGCGTATCGGCATGACCGCGGATGACGGAGGAAACGCGTTCCGTTTCGCCTTCCAGCGAAGCAGCCAGAACATCACGGCTTTCGGCAAGCTTGCCTGCAAAGGCATCGGCCTTTTCGCCAAGAATATTGCCGACGCTTTCGCCGATAGACGTCAAATCTTCGCCGATCTTTGTCTTGGTTTCGTCGATCATCGTGCTCAGAGACGTGCGACCGCTGGAGAAGGTCTCTGCGATTTCACGAGTACGAGCGATGAGGTTTTCGTTGATCTGCCGCGAACGGGTTTCGAGAGCTGCATTGAGCTTCTCAGTGCTGCTGTCGAGAGCATGCGCACGTGCTTCGAATTCGGACAGAAGCGACCGGCCACGCTCGGAAAGGGTGCTTTCGAGGTTGGCAAGACGGGTGTCGAATTCGCTGACCATGGATTGCGTTGCACCGCCAAGCAGATTGGCAATACCGGTCGTGCGTTCGTCCAGAGCTTCCGTCAGGCGGTCCGATACAGTGCGCGACTGTTCATCAAGCGTTGCAATGCGCGTATCGAGCAGGTTTGCAAAAGCTTCGCCCGAAGTCGTGATGCGGGAGCCGATGTCACCGGTGCGGGTTTCAATGGCCTCGGCAATAGCGCCGCCGCTTTCGTTGATGCTGCCGATCAGGCGTTCACCGGATTCGCCGAGCAGGGTGCTCAGCTGCTGCGAGGCAGACAGAACATTGTCGCGGATGATGTTGGACGCGCTGGAAAGTTCTTCCTTAAGCTGCTCATGCGCACCGGAGATCGATGAACGTACCCGTTCGGCATGGCTGACAACAGCTTCACGCTCGTTGCCCAGATCGCTGACGAGCGAACGAATGCGAACTTCATTGTCGCTATAAGCACGCTCAAGCTGATTGACTTCGGACTGAACGAGCGTTTCCAGCTCGACGGCACGAGCCAAGGTGCGTTCGATGCCTTCGTTCATGGCGGCGACTTCGCGGCGCACTGCCTGTCCGAGGGTAGAAACGCGATCACCGGATACGGCTTCCGGCTGGAGCAGGCGCATCGCAGCTTCCGACATGCTGCGTGCTGCCGTATGCATTTCCTGCGCGCGTTTTACGAGTTGCGCGAAGCCCCAGAACATGGCGACCGGCAATGCTACACCCGCAACGACGCCGAGGCCGGCGGGCGAGGTGAAAAAGTCCTTGGTGGCTTGCAGGGTCGAAAAGACATCAGGATTGATGGCTTTGCTCAGGGCGACGCCGCCAGCGGCCCAGAGCACGCTGATTGCAGTTGTCGTCCAGAAAAGCTTAGAGGAGTTTTCCGTCGCACGGCGTGGAGCGGCGATAATCGCTTTTTCACTGCGGGAATCGTCATTGGCCGGCGTGAAGGTAGGGGATGCAACGGTGGCGGCGGTTGCAACAGGTGCAGCGGAAACAGGCTTGCTGACAACAGGTTCGGGCGCTGGCGTTGCGACCTTCGAGGTGTTGGCAGGCTTGTGCTGAACGTTGGCCGTACCTTGCGAAACTGGTCCGGCAGCTTTCACAACCGGCGGGACCGGCGGCGCTGCAGGCGTTGCAATCACCGAGGCAGTGGTGATGGTGGCCACTTTTGCAGCAGTTTCCACAGGGGAAACGGCAACGGGCTCTACCGTCTTGGTCTTCTGCTCAGCAACAAGTTCTTCAGCCGCGCGCGAAATCTGTTCTTCCAGATCATCGACGGAGAAGCCTTCATCGAACGCACTCAAGTCCATGTCGATATCAAGATCGTCACCGAAATCGATATCAAGTGCCTGTTCCAGCGCCTTTTCAACCTCAAGGTCGAGCTTCTGTGCCTTGGATTTGGAAGCCATTGTTTGCCTACCTCGTACTCATTACTGCGACGGCCGGACCATAAAAAGGCCGTTACAAAACTTTCTCCGCCATTTTGCATCGTATCGGCTCGGGCTTGTTAAGGAAATAGGCCTCTTCTGCCGATACCTAAAACTTTAAATACAAGGTTAACGGAAACCGGCTCAATTCATGAAAATTCGACATTTCCGGGCTTCCCGCATTTACCAGCAAGTTGTGGAAATCGATCCGGACCGTTTCCTTCATCCAGGAAAGCTCTACGAGTTTATTAACAAAAATACCCGTACAGAGTGTCTGGATGACTGAATTTCATTTCATGATTGCATGCACTGTAGCGCTGGATTCTGTCCGTCATTCCTAACCGTCCCTCAATTCACATCATATGATGCAGTTTCCGCAGACGGCAAGGAAGAGTTTTCGGGTTTTGGGCCCAACTGTCGGGTTTATCAGGCAGGGAAACTCGTCGTCGATGCACGGCATATTGGCGCAGTTGTGGGCGCGGGCGCGGTCAAGGTTGAAACTAATTGCAGAACGCCGTATCTGCCATTTCGAGTTTATTTGCGTTTCCCTGCGAAGGCAGTGATGGGCGCTCAGGATGAAGATCGCGCGAAACTTGCGTGTTTCAAGGAATGAAAATGACGAAGATCGTATTCGTATCAGCTGATGGCGCGACACGGACCGAAGTCGAAGCCGACAACGGGTCAAGCGTGATGGAAGCTGCCATTCGCAATGGCATTCCGGGCATTGATGCGGAATGTGGCGGTGCCTGCGCCTGTGCAACCTGCCATGTCTATGTTGATGAAGACTGGACGGACACTGTCGGCGGACCTGACGCGATGGAAGAGGACATGCTGGACTTCGCTTATGAAGTTCGTCCTACTTCACGCCTCTCGTGTCAGATCCGGGTTTCTGACGATATTGACGGCCTTGTCGTGCAGGTGCCCGAACGCCAGAATTAAGTTTTAAAAGAGATGGTGATGTGATGGGCGCCGAACCGCAGAATGATATTGTCATTATCGGCTGCGGGCCTGTTGCACTCTTTTCCGTTTTTCAGCTTGGGCTGTTCGGTTTCAGGTGCCATCTCATCGATGCCAGTGATCGGCCCGGTGGTCAATGTGCGGCACTCTATGCCGACAAGCCGATTTACGACGTGCCCGGGTTTCCTGAAATCATGGGTGAGGAGCTGGTCGAAAGGCTTCTCAAGCAGATCGCGCCATATAATCCTGTTTTTCATTTCAACAAGATCGCGGTCAGCATCGCGGTCGATGATGACGGCGTGGCTGTTGACACTAGCAATGGCGACAAGCTTGAAGCACGGACAGCGGTGATTGCATCCGGTCTTGGTGCTTTCGGTCTCGATGGACAGGTTATCCGTCCCGACCCTCTGGCCGAAGTTTCCTTAATCAAGACGGGCAACATGCTGGCTGTTAGTCCCGAGACCTTCAGAACTTCAAGTTCGAAGGTCTACGCTATCGGCGATGCTTGCCACTATCCGGGCAAGCTGAAACTTATCCTGTCAGGCTTCCATGAAGCAGCATTGATGACGCAGGCTATACGCCGCGAATTGAGATAGTTCGACACTACTGTTATTTGGAAGCCTGCTGGGCGCGCTCCATGCGATAAGTCAGCAAGCGTGCAAAGCGGTTTTCGAAATTGATCGTCTCAACCCGGTCAAACCGTTGTTGCTCCTTATCATGCGCTTCCATAAGGCGTGCAGTCACTTTGTCGATGTCAGCGCGAAGCACAGAGCAATCCGTGCGGGTGCGCAGTCCGCGTATTTCCCGTTCCATCTGGCTTGCAAAGCTGCGGGCAATGACGATGTGGCTCTCTTCGTGGCGGCGAATATCCTGCAACAGGGTATCCCAGATCAGCGCCAGTTCCGGCGTGGCCTTGCGGCGCTGTTTCCAGCGGGGCAGGGAGACCTTTGCGTGAACGTTTACATAAACGTCCTGCACCTTGCAGGCTTTCCCGGGTGCGCGACCATAACGTACCTTCGCATCGAAACGGATTTCAGCGGCACCGGGATGATGCTGACCAGTCTTCTTGAGGAAGGGGCCATTGCGGGAAAGAGCCTTGTCGAGGTCCGCTGCCGTTTTGCCGCTCACGGTATAGTAGCTGAATTCGCGAAAGATCGCGGCGGCTTCCGCCTGGGGAGCTACGATGGCAAGAACTGCACTGAGAGCCAGAACCTTCTTCCTCAAATTCATGTCCTGGCACCTCTTTCTAAAACCAGTAAGAAATTCTCTTTTTATTGCCGTGAGCATGGCATGCAATCGTCAAGAGAACTATAACGCCCTTCACAAAATGACTTCAGGCGAGGTTGGTTGCAACCTCGCCGCAATGAAATGCCCCCAAGTAAACAGCCCAAGGAAATGACACAGGAACATTTCGCTATGACGAAAGAATGGCACGTTGCTCATGGAAGAAGCCTTCGTCTGGGGGAAAAGTCCGTGATCATGGGCATATTGAATGTCACGCCAGACTCATTTTCCGATGGCGGCCACCACAATGAGCTGGAAAGGGCCGTCGAAGTGGCCGGTCAGATGCTTGCCGATGGAGCGACGATCATTGATGTTGGCGGAGAATCGACCCGGCCCGGAGCTGCTGCGATCGATTCCGAAACGGAGATCACGCGCGTTGTCCCGGTCATCGAAGCATTGGTGAAAAAATACGATTGCATCATCTCCATCGACACTTACCGCGCAGCAACAGCGCAGGCGGCAGTTAGTGCCGGGGCACATATCGTCAATGATGTCTGGGGACTACAACGAGAACCAGAAATCGCTCATGTCGCCAAAAGGAGCGGCGCAGGGCTGGTCATCATGCATACCAGCAGGGATCGACCCGTTCATGCTGATGTCATCGAGGACCAGTTCTCGTTCCTGGATGCTTCACTGGATATAGCGAAAAAGGCAGGCATTGAAGAAACCCGCATCGTACTCGATCCCGGTTTTGGTTTCGGCAAAAACAAGGATGAGGATATTGCGCTGCTGGCGAGAGCAGGCGAATTGCAGAAATTCGGATTTCCGTTGCTCGTCGGCACGTCGCGCAAACGCTTTATCGGCGGCATGACGGGCAGGGACAATCCGCTCGACCGCGACATAGGAACTGCGGCAACGTCTGTCGCACTGCGTTTGGCAGGTGCCGACATCTTCCGTGTTCACAATGTCGCTTTTAATAGAGATGCACTTGCCGTTGCAGATGATATCCTGCAATCCAGACGCAGTGAAAATAGAAAGTGAAGCCGTGTACACGATCCGAATGATGAACTGCGCGTTTTTCGCGCATCACGGCGTTTTCGATGAAGAGCACAAGCTCGGTCAGCGTTTTTACGTCGATGCTATCCTTGATGTCGATCCGGGCAATGCGCTGGAGAATGACGATATCGACGGCACCGTGCATTACGGTATCGCCTTTGCTGTCATTGAAGACATCATCACCGGTCGTCAGCGCTATCTGATCGAGACGCTGGCTCTCGACGTGGCCAAGGCAATGACTGCCCGGTTTCCGCAGGTAAAGCGCGCAGAAATTACCGTCCGCAAGCCGAATGCACCTGTTCCGGGCGTATTGGACCATGTTGAAGTGACGGTGGTTTATCCGCAGTGACTACAGGCAGACATTATCGTGCCTGGCTGGGGCTTGGCGGAAACATCGATGATCCTGTCGCTTCGATGGGCAAGGCGTTGCGTATATTGGACGAACGAGCCGACACAGATGTCGTTGCGGTTTCGGCAGTCTATCGCACGCCGCCATGGGGGAAGACGGATCAGGCGTGGTTTCACAATGCCTGTGCAGAGATAGAAACATCGTTGCAGCCATTGGAGTTGATTGCGACCTGCCTTGATGTGGAGCGTTCTTTGAAGCGTGTCAGGCTTGAAAGATGGGGGCCGCGCATCATCGATATCGACATACTGGCAATGCAGGATGATGCGGGAGAGACTGTCGTCATGACGGATTCCGCTCTCGAGCTTCCGCATCCGCGTATGCACGAGCGCGCTTTCGTCCTCGTGCCCCTGAGCGATATTGCACCGTCTCTCGAGATTGCAGGCAAGGCCGTTGCGGACTGGAATGCCGGGATAGAGCAATCCGGAATAGAAAAAGCCCGCACGGATGCGGGCTGGTGGCGTGAATAGCGTTCCGGTCAGTTCTTGGCGATACTGCCGACAGCGATATTATCGACGCGCTTCAGGCTCATGCCGATGACCGGAACCAGTTCCTTGCCGACCCGCACCGAAACCGTCACGTTCATCGTGTTCGGATCGGAGACACGTGCCAGCATCGCACCATTGAGCTGCTTGCGGTTCAGGCCGAAAACAACCTTGTTTCCACTGACGGAACCCGACGTGACATCAAGGCCTTTGCCCGCTGCGCCATCATTGAATTTGCCGGAATAAGCGGACCCGACACGCGTGACGGTGGCCTTCATCGGCTGCGAAAAGACACCGACGCGGCAGGTGCCGTCGAGTGTCATGCCAATATCTTCATCCGGAGTCGATCCGGCGAGATTGCAGACGAATTTCGTGCCTTTGTATTTCCCGGCGACGATTTCACCCGGGCCTGACCATTGGCCTTCGATCGTTTGAAAGAACTGTTTGTCCTTGTCAGCGGCCAGAACCGGCGCAGCGGAAAATGACACGGGCAGCAGCGTCAGGCAGGCGGCGATGCAATTCTTCATATTCAGCTCTGTCCCGGATTCACGACCTTGATCGGACGTCATTCCTAATCGTTGTTTTCCAGCATGTCACGACCAAAAGCTGGTCGCGCCTCGCAAACCGTCGGATTTGCCGACGTTGCCATAAGCCGATTGACAGAGAAGGACACGGTTCAGGGGAGTGTGCCGATACATCTGGTCGCTCGATTCTGGCGCAGATTTCTATCTATCTATAATCGTCGCGAATGGTTAATGCTTCGGAAATAAACCGCTATTTTCCGGGATGCTTTTTATCCGGTCGTTCGCCGTTGATCTTCACGAGATCGCCGATAAAGTCGCCGATGCCGGGGCGTTTTTCCGCATTGAATGGAAACGGACGCACCACATCCATGGCGGCAATCCCGATGCGCGCCGTCATGAGTCCGTTGACGACGCCTTCACCGAGCTTGGCCGATAACCGGGACGCAAGACCATGGCCGACGAGCTG
The DNA here is from genome assembly GCF_002252535.1 of Brucella lupini. Lineage (NCBI taxonomy): Bacteria > Pseudomonadati > Pseudomonadota > Alphaproteobacteria > Hyphomicrobiales > Brucellaceae > Brucella > Brucella lupini. The sequence continues at coordinate 81,857 of NZ_NNRN01000031.1, read as the reverse complement.
CTGGATCACGCTGTCCCCCATGGCCAGCGTTCCTGTCACGGCCAGATGGGCAATGACCCGGCGGGCAAGTTTCAGAAAGCCCAGCGTGCCAGGACGACCACCGTAAAGTTGTGACAGTCGGCGGATCAGCCGAGCTGATTCAAAAATGACGTAACCGATATCGACCAGCGCACGCGGGCTGATTGCCGTGACAATCGAAACCCGCTTTGAAGCATTCAGAATAAGTGTGCGTGCTTCACGGTCGAGGGGGCGAAGGATTTCTGTTTCGGCAAGCAGGATCAGGTTTCGGCCGTCAATGATATCGTCTGTCAGAGCGTCCAGAAGCTGTCGTCCGCGTGCCGTCTCCGGCAAGCCCGCCGCAATTGAGCGCAAGGCGTCCACTGCCTTTCTGGCCGCGGCCATATCGTCGCGTTCTGCTGCATCTGCGGCGTCCTTGCGAAGGTGCTGCACGGACGCGAGGCGGCGTAATGCGACCAGTTCACGAACGACGATGGCGATAAAGGCGGCAAGCGCAATTATCGCAACACCAAGAGCCGTCCAGCCCAACCAATCCGCGCGGGAAAATAGCGCTCGGATAAGGTCTTCGGTCCAGATGCCGATGGCGAATGAAACAAGGATACCGAGTGCACCGAAAAGTATTCTGCTGAGCGACCAGCCCTTGCGTTCGGGCGCTTCAAACGACGGATCGAGGATTTCCAGCTCTGCTGCCTCTTCTTCGCTCAATGCAAAAACATCTGGTTGGGCAACAACAACATCAAGGTCTCGCACTGCACGAGGGCGACGTGGTGCTTCATCCGCTGCTTCGGGGCGGTTAGAGGACTGGCTTACCGTAAAGGAAGCTGGTTTGCGTGGTGTCTTCTCTGTCATGCGAGACGATCCCCAATCAGAAACTGCAAGGCACGATCCAGCCTTATATGGGGCAGGGACAACGTGATGCCTTCGGCAGTACGTTCAAGCCGGGGCGGCCGGAAACGGACGAAACGAATGGCTGGGTCATCCTGCGCAAAGGACTTTTCAAAAATCGCATTGGGATTCTTCGGTAAGTCACCGGGAAATATAGCTGTTTCGGTTTCGCCATCGAATACTTCACCGTCGATCCTTTCGCCTTCCAGCGGCGTGCCGACGATGACGGGAAGGGTTTCCTTACCTTGTGTAACGGTTGCCTCGCGAGTGGCGCGCACGGCAGCCATTGCGAGGACATCAATATCCGCGCCGGAAAAATCGGCGCGCTCTATAGCCCGTTCCACGAGACGGCGCACGATGGCTTGCAGACGGTCATGACTTTCATGATGCAGATGGTCGGCCTTCGTTGCAGCCACGAGAATCCGGCCGATCCGTCGCTGGATCAGCCCGGTTAGCAGGTTAGAGCGTCCCGGTCGGAAGCAGGACAGGATATCGGTGAGTGCACGTTCGAGGTCGGCAACGACCGCGCCACCAGCATTCATTGCCTGCATGGCGTCGATAAGCACGATTTGCCGGTCGAGCCGCGCAATATGTTCGCGAAAGAAGGGCTTGATGACATAGGTTTTATAGGCTTCGTAGCGCCGCTCCATCATTGCGCCCAGAGAACCGGCCTTCAGATCGTCCGGTTTCAGGTCGGGAAGCGGGGCAAATGTCAGTGCCGGTGAACCCTCGAGATCGCCCGGCATCAGGAAACGCCCTGGCGGCAAGGTCGATAATGCACGCTCATCCGCTTTGCCTGCACGCAAATAAGCCGTAAAACTCTTGGCCAGACGCTGGGCAGTCAGTTCGTCTGCCTTTTCGGAAGGGGTGACGAGTGAAGCTTCGGTGATCCAATCCTGAGCCAGATCCTTGTGCGTCGGTTCATGGGCCAGAGCAAAGGAATCCGCGCTGAACTCCGCATAGGATTTGCCCAGCAAAGGCAGATCCAGCAGCCATTCTCCGGGATAATCCACAATATCGACCGAAAGCTTGCCCGGTGACAGCCAGCGCCCCCAGGCAGAAGCGGATTCATATTCGATTGTCAGGCGCAATTGCGAGATGGCGCGCGTGGAGTCCGGCCAGATACGCTCATCGATCAAAGCCGACAGATGCTCTTCATATTGAAAGCGGGGGACTGCATCATCGGGCTGCGGTTCGAGCAGCGCGCGTGAAATGCGGCCCGATTTATAGGCCTCGAACATTGGAAGCCTGCCGCCATGCAGCATGTTGTGAACGAGAGCTGTGATGAAGACCGTCTTTCCGGCACGCGACAAACCAGTCACACCGAGCCGCAATGATGGAGACAAAAGCCCGGTCGCACGGTCTGCCAGCGTATCCAGTGCGATCTTCGCTTCGTCGCCAATACTTGTCAGCTTAGCCAATTAATCCTCGCCGAATTCAATGATCTGTCAGCGGTATAGATAGGGTTGCGTCAGCGGTCTTGGCAAGGAATGTTGGTGCACTTACGGAAAATCTACTGGGGTAGTATGAAGCTTTCGAGATAGCCTGCTCCACGTTCGAGTTCGCCCAGTGAAGCAGGAAATGTAATATTTGCCAGTGCGGCAGTGGGAAAACCTGCACGGAGCTTCAAGAGGCCATCCTTGTTGCCATCGCCACATAAGGCCAGCGCCAGATCCTCTATGCTGGGATTGTGTCCCACGAGCAACAGCGTCGGCACATCGCCATGTTCACGTATGGCTTGCATGTAGTCAGCCGCGCCGCCGCTATAGATCGTATCGTCGATGATGGTTTCGACCTCGATACCCAGACGTTCAATAATGCCGAACGCGGTTTCTCGCGTTCTACACGAACCGGAAAGAACCACCCGATCAGGATAAAGATCGATTGACTTCATCGTCCTAGCAAGCCGGTCGAGCGAAGCTTTGCCTTCCTGATCAAGAGGGCGGTCAAAATCCTTCATCCCAGGTTTCGCCCACACGGCTTTAGCATGTCTAAGGAGAAGCAAACGACTCATCTGTAACGTTCCAAGCTGTGTTTTGTGAGCATTTTCGACCATATTTCGAGCGCAATTGAGCGCTCCGGTGGTCCATTCTCCCGATTTTTTGATGTCTGTCAGCATTATTTACAGGTGCCACATGCCTAATTATTGAGCTGATTATGCTTCCATAGGTTGATGGTGACAGTGACTGGAAAATATACCCACTTTATTGGCAATTGATTGAAGTTATTCTGAAAGTCCAAAGAGCAATTTTTTGCGTGCAGTTTTGAATTGCATAATTTTGATGCAAAATCATACAAAATTGATGCACTAAAAAGTAGTGGGATACGGTTGTTTGATGTTGTGTCCTTGTTGCTATGGAACTATATAACCGCTCGCGTCTCCTAGATGTGGGGTAATTCAGAATGAGTGAATTGATTGACCTTGACTATAGGCCCACTGAAGACGAGCCGTTCATGAATGAGCGGCAGAAGTCTTACTTCCGCGCGAAACTGGTCGCGTGGAAGAATGATATTCTGCGAGAAGCGCGTGAAACGCTTGAGGCGCTACAGCAGGAAAATGCAAACCACCCGGACCTGGCGGACAGGGCATCCTCCGAAACGGATCGGGCAATTGAGCTACGTGCTCGCGACAGACAGCGCAAATTGATCTCCAAAATCGACGCAGCATTGAGCCGCATTGATGAAGGAACATACGGCTTCTGCGAGGAAACGGGAGAACCTATCAGCTTGAAGCGGCTTGATGCGCGTCCGATCGCTACGCTATCTATCGAAGCGCAGGAGCGCCATGAGCGTCGTGAGAAAGTCTATCGCGACGACTAAGCTTCGAGACGGTTTGAAAATTTATAGGCTGCGGTTTCCGCAGCCTATTTTCTTTGTATCGAGACAAATTTTGGCCGGAAGTTCAGCTTCTGCGAGTTTCATCCTTGGTCAATTCACCGAGAAGCTTTTCCATTTCATCTTCGATATCATCCTTCGCCTTGTCTTCGACAACGTCGTCCGTTGCGGAAATATCAAGTGAGCTTAGAAGCTCATTCTCGAAGAATTCAGTATCGAATGAGATCGCGTCCTTGGCGTCATCGCTGGCGGCGCTCTCCGAATTGACGTCTGCAGCGATTGCTTCGTGCAACGCACCGCCGAGATCGGCCAGGTTATCGCTCGGCGTTTCTACTGCTACGGCCTCTGTTTCTACAGGCTTTGACTCGGCAACCACGATTTCCGGCTCGACGCGCTCCGGTTCCGAAGGGGCGCTGAATGCCGGAGCTGCAGTCGCAGAGACTGTAGGTCCGGTTACATCGACCGAAGGAGATTTATCCGCAACCGTTGTTTCACGCTCGGGAACGATGCTGCCAAGATTTGCTGAAGCAACCGATGCGGCGGCGGCAACACCGGCTGCAGTGGCGGTCGCACCGGACGAGGTTGAACTCAGAACGCCGCGCGAAACCTGGCTCAATGGATAGGCCGGATGTGCACGTGTTGACTGCGGCTGTGCTTGCGCGGGGCGGGGCGGCAATACGGTGCGTGGCTGTGGCGGATAGTTCGGCGCCGGGCGCGGTTGAGGCCGTGGCTGAGGTGGTTGAGCGGATTTCTGCTCGACAGGGGGGCGTGGCGGGATTGGTGCCGTCGGCGCCTGCGGCGGCACACGAACAGGTGCAGCAGCCTGCTGGACCGGCTCTTCTCGTGCTGGCTCAGGCTTGCGGTAGACCGGTGCTTCGATTGCGGAGGTGATCTGGATCGCTTCGTCCTTCTCTTCGGCTTGCGGTGTTTGCAGTGAGAGAGCAGGGCGCTCCGCCTTGTCATTGGTCAGGGTTGCTTCGTGCTGCTTGAAGCGTTCGATATGTTCAGGCTCGATGCGTGAAGCTTGCACACGCGCATGAGCCCGCGATTCCATGACAATATTCTGTTCCACCACAACATCGGTTGGCCCGCCGATGAGCAGGAGATGTTCCACGTCGTCGCGGCGAATAAGCACGAGCTTGCGTCGGCTGTCGACCGCTGCTGCGTCCATCACCGAAAGGCGCGGCTGTCGCGTACGCCCGTTGGAAACGAAAGTACCACCGCTGAAACGGCGAATGATACTGAGAACAACGAAAATTCCGCCAAGAATGATCGCAAATATTAGGATGAAGCCAACAATATTAGCCGCACTCTCTCCAACGATGCCGCTGAGCCATTCCTTCATGCGGATACCCTCTTATACAATAAACGAAAAACCTGCGACGAATGGAGACTGCGCTTCCCCCGGCACTCCGCATCATCACATGATTGGTACAGTAGTTGAATTTCTAAGCCTTGGGAATGTTTCTTGGAAATGCGAGAAATATATGATCCCCAGGCAAAACGGTGCAAAAAAGTCCAATTTGCACCGTTTCAGTGCAGCAATGCTTGTACTGCTCGCCGATTAAAGCATTCTGCGAATCGGATATACCCTGACATATTGGCTGCGCGTTTCCACGTGAGAGCTGAACTGTGCGGAAAAGTGCATTCGAGAAAATCGGATATGCGGATGATTGAAATGACGTCTTGGCTGATCGAAAAAATGCCTGGCACCCGGGGCACCCGGATGCCTGTTGGTGCTCGGCCACGCAACATGAAAGGGCAGCAGGCTTGATGTCGCGACAGACGGACAACGCTTACCCGAAACCGCTCGTAATGCCCAAGCGCAACCGCAGCGGAGCTCTTCGCCTGCTGATCGTCGGTATTCTGCTTACGGTCGCCGCAATCGCCTATTTTGTGTTCCGCGACCAGCTTGGAGATGGATTCGCCCTCGTTCTTATGGGCGTTCTGTCGATGGTCGGCGTATTCTACCTTTTCGGCGCAGCAACGGGTCTCATTCAATTCAGCCAGAAGAACGGTGAACAGGACCTCGCTCATTCCTTCATGGATTCGCAGCCGGAAGGGACTGTCATTTCCGACGCGCGCGGCCAGATCGTTTATGCCAATCAAGCTTATGCCGTCATGACTGGTGTTGCGAATGCTGAAGGAGTCCGTTCGCTCGATAATGTATTGACGGCAGAACCTGCGGCATCCGATGCCATATACCGTCTGACGAATGCCGTTCGCGATGGTCTGTCGGCACAGGAGGAAGTGCGCCTTTCCGGCGGCCTTTCCCGTGAGGGGCATGGCTCGCTGGCGCCTGTCTGGTATCGCATCAAGGCGCGTCCCGTTGAAGCCGGACACGAATTCAAAAGCCCGCTCGTCGCGTGGCAGATTGCCGATATTTCCGACGAGCGTGCGGAGCAGGAGCGCTTCTTTCAGGAGCTGCAGGAAGCGATCAATCACCTCGATCACGCGCCAGCCGGGTTCTTTTCTGCCGACCCTTCCGGCCGGATCATCTACCTCAATGCGACGCTTGCAGAGTGGCTCGGTGTCGATCTGACCCAGTTCACACCGGGATCGTTAACACTCAACGATATAGTGGCAGGCAGTGGAATGGCGCTCATCAAGGCGGTGAAAGCCGAGCCGGGCACAAGCCGCAACACTGTCATCGATCTTGATCTGATCAAGCGGAACGGACAGAGCCTCGCCGTTCGCTTCTATCACCGTGTCCAGGCTGCGCGTGATGGAACGCGCGGTACGAGCCGTACCATCGTTCTGGATCGTGCGGAGGGCGAGGATTCATCAATGGCGCTGCGCTCCGCAGAAGTGCGCTTCACGCGTTTCTTCAATTCGGCTCCGATGGCCATCGCTGCGGTTGATTCTGCCGGACATATACTGCGCACCAATGCGCGCTTCCTCGATATTTTCGCTCCTGTTGTCGATCGCGATGCGATTGACGGCAATGCGAAGCTTGAAATTGTCGTGCATGAACGCGACCGCGAAACCTTTAACAGGGCGCTTGCCGCAGCCTTTGCAGGACAGGCAAGCATTTCGCCTGTTGATACGGTGTTGCCGGGCAACGAAGAGCGGCACATCCGCTTTTATATGAGCCCTGTCACTGATCTGGGCGGCGAGCGCGCCGAAGAAGCGGCGATTATCTCGGCTGTCGAAACAACCGAGCAGAAAGCCCTTGAAAGCCAGATGGCGCAGAGCCAGAAGATGCAGGCTGTCGGCCAGCTTGCAGGTGGTATTGCGCACGACTTCAACAACGTTCTGACGGCGATCATCATGTCGTCGGACCTGCTGCTGACCAACCATCGCGCATCCGATCCGTCGTTCCCGGACATTATGAACATCAAGCAGAACGCCAATCGCGCGGCCTCGCTTGTGCGCCAGCTGCTGGCATTCTCGCGCCGTCAGACGCTTCGTCCGGAAGTGCTCGACCTGACCGACGTTCTTGCAGATCTGCGTATGCTTCTGGCTCGCCTTGTCGGCAAGGATATAGAGCTGAAGATCGATCATGGACGTGATCTCTGGCCGGTCAAGGCCGATCTCGGACAGTTCGAACAGGTTGCTGTCAATCTCGCGGTCAATGCACGTGATGCCATGCCGGACGGCGGCGAAATCACGTTGCGTACCCGTAACGTGTCGACGCAGGAAGTCGCAAAGCTGCATTATCGCGATCTTCCGGAAGCGGACTATGTGGTCTTCGAAGTGGAAGACACCGGGACGGGTATTCCTGCGGATGTGCTCGAAAAGATTTTCGAGCCGTTCTTCACGACGAAGGAAGTGGGCAAGGGTACGGGCCTTGGGCTGTCGATGGTCTACGGGATCATTAAACAGACCGGTGGCTTCATCTATTGTGATTCCGAGGTTGGAAAAGGCACGACATTCAAGATTTTCCTGCCGCGCCTCATCGAGGAAAAACGCGCCGACGATGCGCCGGTTGTCGTGAAGGAAAAGAAGGTCGAGAAAGCAACCGATCTTTCCGGTTCCGCGACCGTTCTCCTGGTGGAAGACGAAGACGCGGTCCGTATGGGCGGCGTGCGCGCACTCCAGTCACGCGGTTATACAGTCCACGAAGCGGCTTCCGGTGTCGAAGCGCTTGAAGTCATGGCAGAACTTGGCGGTGAGGTGGATATCGTCGTATCGGATGTCGTCATGCCCGAAATGGATGGCCCGACACTGCTGCGTGAGCTTCGCAAGACGTATCCTGATATCAAATTCATCTTTGTGTCGGGTTACGCGGAGGATGCCTTTGCGCGCAATCTTCCAGCTGATGCCAAGTTCGGATTCCTGCCAAAGCCGTTCTCACTCAAGCAGTTGGCGACCACAGTTAAGGAAATGCTGGAGAAGCAGGATTAATACTTCGACGAGGCTGATACCGTGATGCCTGAAGGCAATATCGCCATTCTCGGAGGCGGGCCATCTGGTCTGATGGCCGCCGAAAGACTATCAGCGCGAGGCTATCGCGTGACGGTCTACGAGCAGATGCCGACAGTTGGCCGCAAGTTCCTGCTTGCCGGAAAGTCAGGGCTGAACATTACGCATTCGGAAGATTATGTAACTTTCGCGAAACGCTTCGGCTCAAGCATTGACCGTATATTGCCAGCCTTGACGACTTTCGGCCCGACCGAATTACGTGCCTGGGGGGATGAATTGGGTGCCGAGACATTTGTCGGCTCATCCGGTCGTGTCTTTCCCAAAGCGATGAAAGCGTCTCCGCTTTTGCGGGCTTGGGGAAAACGTCTGGAAGATCAGGGCGTTCGCATTCTCACCCGACATCGCTGGATTGGCTTCGAGGGCAATACTCTCAAGATCGAGAACCCCGACGGTGTTCAGACGATTACATGCGATGCTGCGCTCTTTGCTTTTGGCGGCGGAAGCTGGCCGAAGCTCGGTTCCAACGGCCTCTGGATCAATGAGTTTCAGCGAAGGTCAATCGATATAGCGCCGTTTCAACCCGCAAATTGCGGTTTTGACGTTGCCTGGAGCGACTTCTTTGCTGAACGCTTCGCCGGTGAACCGGTGAAGTCTGTTATCGCAACTTCCCATGCAGGCGCGACACAGGGCGAGTTTGTCATTACACGCGGTGGGGTTGAGGGTAGTCTCATCTATGCGCATTCCGCAGCTCTGCGCGACAGCTTGCAGAAACATGGAAAGGCATTTCTAACGCTCGATCTTGTTCCTGGACGAACTATCGAGCGACTGGAAAGCGATATTGCTCGGCAGGATACAAAGCTGAGCTTCGGCAATCTGTTGCGCAAGGCTGCAGGTCTGACGGGCGTGAAGGCAGCTCTTGTGACGGAATTTACCCGCGACAGAAGCCCGAAAGTGCTGGCCACTGCGATCAAAGCTATTTCCATTCCACTGCTCCGTCCGCGCCCGCTGGATGAAGCGATTTCGTCGGCAGGCGGTATTCGTTGGCATGAAATCGACAAGAACTACATGCTGCCGAAGCTACCCGGCATTTTCGTTGTCGGAGAAATGATCGACTGGGAGGCTCCAACTGGTGGCTATCTCCTGACTGCCTGTTTCGCGATGGGCCGCGCGGCGGCGGACGGTATCGATGCATGGCTCGAGGCAGGTAACACGTTCGGCGGGAAATAAGACGACACTGACTTCTTTAAGTGGAAATCAGCACATTCGGATATACGGCTGATCGACTGCGGGCTAAGCTGCCGGACAGTGGCATTGAATGCTTGCCGTCTGAGGGGAAGGTACATTCGCATGAATTCAGCTTCTGCCGTCGCTTCACATCCGCTTTTGAGACAAAGAGACGGGCACCATGCCCGGGTGACATTCGAGGAATTGTTCTTCGATTTGGTCTATGTTTTCGCGGTTACGCAGCTCAGTCATGAACTTCTGCACAATCTGACGCTCACCGGTGTTGTCGAAACGCTGATCCTCTGGTTCGCGGTATGGCTCGGCTGGCAATATACCTGCTGGGTGACAAACTGGTTCAACCCGGAAACGCCGCAGATACGCAGCCTCTTGTTCTGCGTCATGCTGCTCGGTTTGGTGATGGCATCGTCCATCCCCGGTGCTTTCGCTGACAAAGGCTGGATATTTGCTCTGGCCTATGTGGCGATTCAGGTCGGCAAAACAGCCTATATCGTGTTTGTTCTGGGGCAGGACCATCCACTTGCCGCCAATTACAGGCGTATGCTCGGTTGGCTCACTATTTCCGCTGTCTTCTGGATAGCCGGTTGTTTCGTCGAGCATGAAGCCCGTATGGCGCTGTGGCTTATTGCCGTGCTTTGCGAATATTTATCGCCGATGTTCGGCTTTGCACTGCCGGGTCTCGGACGCTCTCACACCAGTGATTGGACCATTGAAGGCGGACATCTGGCGGAGCGTTGCCAGTTGTTCGTAATCGTGGCACTTGGCGAAACGGTTTTGGCTACCGGGGCAACCCTTGCAAATGCTGAAGTCTGGAATTTGGCCCTCATGTCGGCGCTGCTGGCCACTTTTCTCGGGACGCTTGCCATGTGGTGGCTTTACTTTGGCACCTCCAGCAAGGATGCGACAGATACGATCACCCACTCCGCTGATCCTGGACGGATTGGCGCATCTTTCCACTATGTTCACGCCATTCTGGTGGCCGGGATTATCGCAACGGCAGTCGGAAACGATCTTGTCATGGCCCATCCGCATGATCCGTTGAAGACTGCTTACGTTCTTGTTCTTGTCGCAGGACCGGCGATCTATCTGATTGGCAGCGCCATCTACAAGAAGGTTGTCTATGGCGTTATTCCCACGTCACACGTCTTTGGTGTTTTGGCTCTACTGGCAGCGATCCCGGTCGGCTATATGGCCGATCTATTGGAAATGGGCATATTGACGACGGTTATCATGCTGGTCGTGAGTGTTTGGGAGGGGCGCAATAAAAGACTGCGCTCGGCTGCGATGGTAGGATAGGTGGGCTTTCGACGCCGCCGTCCGATCCCTATCTACGGACACAAATCATATTTCGGAAGCCTATAGCGCATCATGTCAGATATACAGTCCGTCGATCAGCAGCCAGCCGATAATGGCCATGTGAAAGTCGCCCGCAAGGTCGACATTGTGGTTATTGGAGCCGGGCAGGCGGGGCTCTCGTCGGCCTATCATCTGAATAAACTTGGTCTCGCAGGCGAACGGCAATTCGTGGTTTTGGACAAGGCCGCAGGGCCGGGCGGAGCCTGGCAATTCCGCTGGCCTTCGCTAACTCTCCAGACTGCCAACGCCATTCACGATCTCCCCGGCATGAAGTTCGAGGATATTGTCGAAACGACCAATGGCGAGGTGCGTGCATCGGTTGCCGTCCCACAATATTACCGCGCCTATGAGGAAGCCTTCGATCTTCCGGTGCACCGTCCTGTGGCCGTGAGAGTCGTTTGCGATCGTGGCGAACGGCTTCGTGTGGAGACAGATCGGGGCAACTATTCGGCACGCGGGATCATCAACGCGACCGGCACATGGGAGTCTCCTTATATCCCACCCTATCCGGGTGCGGAGCTTTTCAAAGGCCAGCAACTTCATACGCGGGATTATCAGACAGCTGACGCCTTCAAGGGCAAACGTGTTCTTGTCGTCGGCGCGGGTATCTCGGCTGTGCAGCTTCTGGACGAGATATCGCGTGTGACGGAAACCGTATGGGTCACGCGCAAAGAACCTGCTTTCCGGAAAGGTCCGTTTACACCGGAGTTGGGCCGTGCTGCCGTGGCTTTGGTTGAGGAAAGGGTACGCCGGGGCTTGCCACCTGGATCGGTCGTTTCAGTAACGGGGCTGCCGTTGACGCCGGCCATTGAAGCGGCACGCGCTCGCGGTGTGCTCAACCGTTTGTCCATGTTCAGCGAAATCACGGAAACAGGTGTTCGGTGGGACGATGGAAGTGAACAATCCTTTGATGTTATTTTGTGGTGCACAGGATTTCGCAGTTCGCTCGACCATCTTGCCCCGCTGCAATTGCGCAATGCGGAAGCCGGTATTCTCATGACTGGACGCCTTGCAACACAGGTGGCCGCTGATCCCCGTATTCATCTTGTTGGTTATGGCCCATCTGCCTCGACCATCGGTGCAAACAGGGCAGGTGGTGCCGCCGCGCGGGAGTTGGCAAGTTATCTCGGCTTGGTATGATTGACGTAACGACTATTTGCGAGGGGCAGCATGAAGCGTATTCTGAAGTTTGTCGGTGGTCTTCTGCTCGTCATCGTGCTGGGAGCAATTCTCTGGCTGGCGGTTCGGTCGCCTGAGCTGTTGCGTGTCGGCACCGGCTATGCTGCCAAGATTGTCTGTTCAAATGTTTTCATTGCCGGTCGGGATGCTGATGCCGTCCTTGCAGACGATGTTCAGGCACCGGGAAACCCGCTGCTGCGGTTTCTGAATGCCTCTCTCGACAAGAATAATAGCAGTGTGACGGTGCGGATTTTCGGCTTCTTTGCACCAAGTACCGCAATCTATCGCCCAGCGCTGGGATGCGCGAATATCCAGAAAGATGATTTGCGCGTTGAAATTCCGACCGGCCCGCAGGTGCCCGCAGAACCGATCCGGATTGAGACCGATCCAGCGGTGCAGGCTGTGATTGAGGATCAGGCTCTGGCCGGGCCGGGAATGCGTGCAATCGCAGTTATTCGCGATGGCAAGCTGATCGCGGAGACGTATGGTCCGGGCTTTAATGCGGATACGCCTTTGCTGGGCTGGTCCATGACCAAGTCCGTCATCGCGACACTGATCGGCATGCGCATTGCTGAAGGGCGCATGAGTTTGGAAAGCACAGCCCTTTTACCGGAATGGAAGAACGATGAGCGGGCAAAGATTTCTCTCGCAAATCTGATGGCGATGAATAGCGGTCTGCGCTTCGATGAGGACTACGGCACAGTAACGGATGTCACGCGCATGCTTTATCTGGAGCCGGATATGGCCGGGTTTGCTGCGTCTTTGCCGCTGGAGGCGGCGTCAGGGACGAAATTCAATTATTCCAGTGGAACGGCGAATATTCTGTCAGAGCTTTTCATGGATAGTTTTAACAGCCGCGAGGAGGCGCTGGCTTATCCGCGGCTTGCCCTATTCGGTCCGCTTGGCATGAACAGCGTCATTTTGGAGACGGATGCATCAGGCGTCTTTGCCGGTTCTTCCTATATGTACGCTACCGCCCGTGATTGGGCTCGGTTGGGCGCGTTTCTCGCGGACGGTGGAAACCTGTACGGAAAGCCGATCCTGCCTGCGGACTATATTTCATTTATGCGCAAACCCAGGCCCGAGTCCGAAGGGCGCTATGGTTCCGCTCAGGTCTGGCTGCAGATTAGCGGTGTGAAGGCAGGTGAGGATGGCATTCCGGAAGACGCATTCTGGATGTCGGGCCATGACGGGCAAAGCGTCATGATCGTTCCTTCAATGCATCTTGCTGTCGTTCGTCTCGGCCTGACACCGTCCCGGGCACGCTATAATGTTCAACGTTTGAACGCCAAGGTGATTGAGGCTGCTCGACAGGCGCATTGATTGTCAGTTTGCGAAAATCGTTACCACTCGGATTCTGGAAGGCACTGAGGCCGAATTCCGGCAACACCGCGTAAAGGTGATCGAAAATGTCCGACTGAATCTGTTCGAACGACGCCCAGACGGTCGTGTTCGTAAAGCAGTAGATTTCCAGCGGCAGTCCTTCGGGAGTAGGGTCCATCTGGCGCACCAGCAATGTCATGCCTTTGTGTATGCCGGGGTGATTGCGCAGATAATTGTCTACATAGGCCCGAAACGTACCGACATTGGTGAACTGACGCCTGTTGACCGGATTGTTGGCGCGGTCGCCAAGCTTCTGGTTCCATTCGGCGATTTCCTTGGCCTTCTTGGGCAGATAATCCGCCAGCCAATCAACTGTGCCAAGTCTGGCTCGCTCGTCATCCGACAGAAAACGAATGGTGTTTTGATCGATATAAAGCGCGCGCTTGATGCGACGCCCGCCGGATTCCTGCATGCCGCGATAGTTCTTCATCGGCTCGGTGATGAGCTTGCGGATCGGAATGGTGGTGATCGTCTTGTCGAAATTCTGGACCTTGACGGTATAGAGCGCGATTTCCGTGACATCGCCATTGGCGTCGAGATTCTTCATTTCAATCCAGTCGCCGACACGAACCATGTTGGACGAGGCGATCTGCATACTGGCGACCAGAGAAAGCAATGTGTCCTGAAAGACAAGGATTAGCACCGCGGCCATAGCACCGACACCGGAAAGAAGGATAACCGGCGACTTGTCCAGCAGTGTCGCAATGACAAGGACTGCCGCCACGATGTAGACAGCAAGTTTGGCCACCTGAATGTAGCCCTTTATGGGGCGGTATCTGGCTTCGGGACGGCGATGATAGAGCGTATCGATCAGCCCAAAGACTGAATTGACCGCCAAAGCCAGTGTCAGAATGATGAAAGCTATCGCTACATTCCGAATAACGGTGATCACGCCTTCGGGCAGGCCTGGCACTGCCATGATCCCGGATGAAATAATCAACGCCGGAACGATATTGGCAAGACGGCTGATGACACTGTGTCTTTTAAGCTCTTCGTCTTGTCCGAAAGAGGTTTTCTGGACAAGACGTTCGAGTAGTTTGAGCAAAATCGCCTTGATTAGAAAGTTTGCAATGAAAGCTGAAAGAAATAATCCTCCAAGCGCCACAAGGGTTTCCGCCCAGGGATGAGCAATAAAAAATTCGGACAATAGACTTTCCTGAGATTAACCTGGTGAAAATTGGGGGCCGTGTTGCGATGCTTGTATCATGTTCTACCAGGAATTAAGGCGGCCATATGAATATTTCAACCGCGAGTAATGGTTATTTGCATCAAAACCCCGGCCATAAGGCCGGGGGGGTAGACTTGTCGTATTGCTCATCGAGACCGTATCATTGGGCTGGAGGTGGTGATGCCGGAGCTGTATCGCTTGCCGGGGCATCAGTCGTCGGGGCATTGGTCTCGTTTGCTGCTGATGGATCGGCTACACCGTCCACAAAAAGCTTCGAGCGATCGAATGCCGGCGCATCGGTCAACTGCTGTTTGGTCGCCTTTATGACCAGCCATTTTTTGCCGTCACTGCGGGTTGCAAGCTGCAGTTGATCCGGGCTTACAGCGACGTCCTTCTCGCCGATTCCAAGAAAACCACCCACGCCGATCACCGCAGCTTCAATATCACCTTCGGGGCTGGCGATAAGATCATTCAGCTTGCCGACAGTCTGGGCGTCAGCAGCATCACTTTCATAGACGCTCTGTCCGATGAAAGAGGTGACGAGAAGCTGGCCCTCTTTCGGTTCCAGAAAGCCGACCTTGTCGGTCTCACCCGATGTGGGATTGCCAAACATGTCCTTGGACGAAACCGGCATTTCCTCTGCCGCAGCCGCTGGCTCGGCAGGTGCGGGCGTTGGTGCAGTTGTCTGAGCATAAGCACCACCACCTATCAGCAATGCACACGTCGTCGTCAGAAGTGTAGTCCTGAACATAACTATCTCCTTTATACGTTCGGTTGCTTAGGTTGAACGTGGAAATAGTCGGTTCGTTCCGAAATTTGTTGAATCTCAATATTTCATCATAGAAATATAATTCTATATAATTTTTCTTTGAAAATACTTATGGAAAAGAAAAGCCCGCATAAAGCGGGCTTTTTTATCTTCATATTCAACGAACTAGACTTAGCTACAGCCACTCGTTGCACCGCAAGTGTCGCACTTGAGACACGTTCCGTTGCGAACCATGGTAAAGTTCTGGCATTCGGTGCAGCTGTCGCCGGTATAGCCCTGCATCATCGACTTGATGCGGCGGTCAGCTTCCAGCTTCTTGGCGGCATTCGCACTTTCCGCGCGGGCGGAAGCAGCGTCTGCTGCAGCCTTATCCGAGAAAAGTTCGGTTGCCGTTGCCGATGTGCTTTCCTGCTGCTGTGCCGGAGCAGGTTGCTCTTCCAACTCCCGCTTGAAGGCGGTCGCACCATCCGTCACCAGACCGATTGTTGCGGGGCGATTGCCCGTCGGCGTGGTCGACTTCAAGGTTGTGACGTTGGAAGCCTGCGGCGCAGAATTTGTCGATCCCTTGGCTTCGTTAGTCGAGTTGGTCACCAGAGTGGGCTTGTAACCACGCGTCCAACCGGTCGAGACCAGGTTGGTCTTACCTTCCTTGATACCCTTGCCGAGCGCCGTATTACCGAAATCGCTTGTGTCGACATGGGCGAGGTCATTGCGTCCGAGATAGGACACCGCCAGCTCACGGAAGACATAGTCGATGATCGACGTTGCGGTCTTGATGGCATCGTTGCCGATGACCATGCCTGCCGGTTCGAATTTCGTGAAAGTGAAGGCTTCCACATACTCCTCGAGCGGTACGCCGTACTGCAAGCCGAGCGATACGGCGATGGCGAAGTTGTTCATCATTGCACGGAAAGCAGCGCCTTCCTTGTGCATATCGATGAAGATTTCACCGAGACGTCCATTACCGAACTCGCCGGTGCGCAGATAGACCTTGTGACCGCCAACGACTGCCTTCTGCGTATAACCCTGACGACGGTTCGGCAGCTTTTCGCGCTCATGCACGATCTTTTCGACAACCTTTTCGACGATACGCTCGGTTACCTGAACGGCGCGGGCTGCAGCAGGGGCTTCGATCAGTGCCTCGACTGCATCGTCTTCGTCCTCATCATCCGAGATGAGGGCGGCGTTGAGCGGCTGCGAAAGCTTGGAGCCGTCGCGATAAAGCGCATTGGCCTTGAGCGCCAGCTTCCAGGACAGCATATAGGCGTTCTTGCAGTCCTCGACGGTTGCGTCATTCGGCATGTTGATCGTCTTGGAGATCGCACCCGAAATGAACGGCTGTGCGGCTGCCATCATGCGAATGTGGCTATCCACCGAGAGATAACGCTTGCCGATCTTGCCACAAGGATTGGCGCAATCGAACACGGCGTAGTGCTCTTCCTTGAGGAACGGCGCCCCTTCGAGGGTCATTGCGCCGCAAACATGGATGTTGGCAGCTTCGATGTCCTTCTTGGCGAAACCCAGCGCCGGGAGCATCTCGAACGAGAAATCGTTGAGCTGTTCATCGGTGAGCTTCAGCACGTCCTTGCAGAAGTCTTCGCCCAGCGTCCACTTGTTGAAAGCGAACTTGATGTCGAATGCGCTTTTGAGAGCAGCATTCAGGGCTTCGATCTTCTCGTCGGTGAAGCCCTTGGACTTCAGAGAAGACGGGTTGATGCCCGGAGCCTGATTGATGTTGCCGTGACCGACAGCATAGGCTTCGATTTCAGCAATCTGGCTTTCCGAATAACCGAGCGTGCGGAGTGCTTCCGGTACAGCGCGATTGATGATCTTGAAGTAACCACCGCCAGCGAGCTTCTTGAACTTCACCAGCGCAAAATCAGGCTCGATGCCGGTCGTGTCGCAGTCCATGACGAGGCCGATCGTGCCGGTAGGCGCGATGACGGTGGACTGTGCATTGCGGTAGCCATGCTTTTCGCCAAGTTCCAGCGCCTTGTCCCAGGCAGCACGTGCATGGGTAATCATATCCTGATCCGGGCAATCCTCGGCAATCAGTGCAACCGGATTGACAGCAAGTCCTTCATAACCTTCCGTCTGGCCATGGGCTGCGAGGCGGTGGTTGCGAATGACGCGCAACATATGCCCGGCGTTTGGCTCATAGCTCGGGAAGGTTCCGAGTTCCTTTGCCATTTCAGCGGAGGTGGCATAGGCCACACCGGTCATGATCGCCGTCAGCGCGCCACAAATTGCACGGCCTTCGTCGGAGTCATAAGGAATACCGGAAGTCATCAACAGGCCGCCAATATTGGCGTAGCCGAGGCCGAGCGTGCGGTATTCATAAGAAAGACGGGCGATTTCCTTCGACGGGAACTGCGCCATCATCACCGAGATTTCGAGAACGATGGTCCACAGGCGTGCCGTGTGCTCGTAAGCCGCAATATCGAATGAACCATCCTTGTTGCGATAGGTGAGCAGGTTGATCGACGCCAGATTGCAAGCCGTGTCGTCAAGGAACATGTATTCCGAGCACGGATTGGAAGCGCGGATCGGACCGGCGGTCGGGCAGGTGTGCCAGTCGTTCATGGTCGTGTTGTAGTGCAGGCCCGGATCAGCGGACGCCCAGGCGGCGTAACCGATCTTTTCCCACAAATCGCGCGCCTTCAGCGTCTTCATGACGCGACCGTCGCGACGAGCTGTCAGGTTCCAGTCGCCGTCGTTTTCGACAGCGCGCAGGAATTCGTCCTTCAGCGAAACGGAATTGTTGGAATTCTGGCCCGAAACAGTGAGATAGGCTTCCGAATCCCAGTCTGTATCGTAGGTCTTGAACTGAATGTCGGTGTAGCCCTGACGCGCGAACTGGATCACACGCTTGACGTAGTTTTCCGGAACCTGGTTCTTCTTTGCGGCCTTGATTTCGCGCTTCAGGGCAGGGTTCTTCGCCGGATCGAAGCAATCATCATTGTCCGCTTCGCAGTTGACGCAAGCCTTCATGATGGCGGTCAGATGCTGCTTGACGATCTTGGAACCGGTGACGAGCGAAGCAACCTTCTGCTCTTCCTTGACCTTCCAGTCGATATATTCCTCGATATCCGGATGATCGATGTCGACGACGACCATCTTGGCGGCGCGGCGGGTCGTGCCGCCCGACTTGATCGCACCTGCGGCGCGGTCGCCGATCTTCAGGAAGCTCATCAGACCGGAGGATTTGCCACCACCGGAAAGTTTTTCACCTTCGCCGCGCAGATAGCTGAAGTTAGAGCCCGTGCCGGAGCCATACTTGAACAGGCGCGCTTCACGGACCCACAGATCCATGATGCCGCCTTCATTGACGAGATCGTCGCCAACGGACTGAATGAAGCAGGCATGCGGCTGCGGATGTTCATAGGCCGACTTGGACTTGGTCAGTTTGCCGGTCTGCCAGTCGACATAGAAATGGCCCTGGCCGGGACCGTCGATGCCATAGGCCCAATGCAGGCCGGTGTTGAACCATTGCGGGCTGTTTGGAGCCACACGTTGGGTCGCGAGCATATAGGCAAGCTCGTCGCGGAAGGCGAGGGCGTCTTCCTCAGAGGCGAAATAGCCACCCTTCCAGCCCCAATAGGTCCAAGTGCCGGCGAGACGGTCGAAAACCTGGCAGGCGTCCATTTCGGAGCCGTAGCGATCATTTTCAGGCAGCTTGGCAAGCGCGTCCTCGTCAGCGACCGAGCGCCACAGCCATGAGGGAACGTCGTTCTCCTCGATCTTCTTCAGCTGTGCGGGAACGCCAGCCTTGCGGAAGTACTTCTGTGCAAGAATGTCCGCAGCGACCTGGCTGAACTGCGCGGGCACATTGATGTTCTCAAGACGGAATACGATGGATCCATCGGGATTCTTGATCTCGCTGGTCGCAGTCCGGAACGCGATGTCCGCATAGGCCGACTGATTCTCTTTCGTGAAACGGCGTTCGATCTTCATCTGTCCCATCCAAACGTTCTATATATAGTAGCTCTAGTGACGGTTTTCAGCCACGGCCTGTCTGTATCGCGTCTCTGTCAAAACAGCTCTTCTGCGGGGAGGAGCGTCTTGTTGGGGAGAAAACTCCCGGAAATCCGCTTCCACCTCATCAAAGCCCACGAAAAAACGCCTCAGGGGAGCTTAATTGCAACCTTGCTAGCGCGATCGCGATCAAAAATCGGCGGAACGAAAAATACCTTATCTTGTAAGAAGCATGAGCGCAAATACTAAATCTAGTGTTAACGCTGTTTCTGATCGATGTTGCATCTGCTTCTCCAGAGAAGGGCGCACCCAGAATTTGGGCGCAAGAAAGCACCGAGCGAAAACCGCACTTTCAAAGCGCAACGCTCGTTCGATACTCAACTTGACCGAAAAAAGGACCGGCAGATTACAACGCCCGATCACGCTACTTACGCAACGATAGTATCATAAAAAACGACTCGGCTTCGAGCGTCAAGCAATGGTTTGTTGTAACGCTCCAGCATCTAGATATTGTGCGTAACAGCTTGGGGCAAATGTGGATAACGGGGAGAAGCGACACTTTTGCGAACCAAGCCGGCTATGTGATTTGGGGAGCCTGGATAGCCGCTATTACTAGCAGTTAGAGGAACAAGCACGGCAGTGTCGACTGTCGAAAGAGAAAATCCCTGCAAAAGGATCATAATCCGGGGGAATGCTGCATTGAAGACGGCTTGCCGGCTGCTTACTCAGCAGCAGCGGCAATGCCCGAATCACCAAAATGGTTCAGTAACTGCTTCAGTTCTGTCTCTTCGACGCGATTGGCCGCTTCCTGTGGCGACACCCATTCGCAGATGCGCTGATCCCGCTCAGGCCAATCTTTCTCCTGCCCGGTGAACTGCACCGCGAATACTGCTGCCGTGAACTGGTTTATGCGTTCAGGCGGTAGGTCGGTCTTGCAGTAGCAGAAACTGCCGATTGGTACTGGTGAGACCTCACCACGAATGCCGGCTTCTTCATAAGCTTCACGAAGAGCAGTATCCGCCAGAGTGCGACCGACTTGCGGCCAGCCCTTGGGGATGATCCAGCGGCCTGTACCGCGGCTCGTAATGACGAGAACCTTGAGGATGCCCATGTCGCGACGATAGACAAGCGCCGCAACCTGCTGCAAACGACCGGAAGGCGTCAAAATACGCTTTTCGGTTGCAATCAGTTGTTTGGCCTGCGACTTCACCGCGAAAATCCCCTTTTTATCTATAGCATGATCCGATTCGCCAAAATAACAACTGATTAGTTAGGCAACAGACCTTTGAAAATATCCGAAAAAAGCTTTTATTTTAAAGGTATTACTGAAATTTCAGGGTGGGATGACAGCTTTGAAAACGCTATCCGCCCTCGATCAGCGTTATTTCGTTGCGTTTTCCATAAGGTGCGATTGCGGCGGAAATGTCACCGCAATCGCGTTCGTTTGTTTTCGTTTCGCAGTGTTTTGATCTGGCGGATGTGAATCCGCCAGTTTTATCGGAAGTGCATTCGATGGATTTATGGCTTCAAGTCTGTCGGGCTTCAGCCGCGCTTGTCGCCTGCGATCGGTTCCTGATAGGTGAAGCCCATATCCCAAGGGAAGTAGATCCAGGTGTCCTGAGACACTTCCGTTACGAAGGTATCGATCAGCGGACGGCCTTTCGGCTTGGCGTAAACAGTCGCAAAATGGGCCTTCGGCATCATTTCCCGCACGATGGCTGCGGTTTTGCCGGTGTCGGTCAGGTCGTCTACGACGATGACGCCGTCGCCGCCATTTTCCAGCAGTGTTTCGCTCACACCCTTGAGGATCTGCATGTCGCCTTGCGACGTGTAGTCGTGATAGGAGGCAATACAGACGGTTTCGATGAGACGAATGCCGAGTTCGCGGCAGACGATGGCTGCAGGGACCAGACCGCCACGCGTGATGGCAACAATTGCGTGCCAATCGCGATTCATACCGGCAATCCGCCAGGCAAGGGCGCGGGCATCACGGTGGAACTGATCCCATGAAACTGGGAAGGCTTTATCTGGCAAGGACATCGAAACGCTCCGTGGAACGATCCGGAGCTCGTTCTCCGGACCTTTAAAAACCAAAAATGCGCTATGACGGATTGCCAAGCGCTGTAACTGTCAGGATCTGCGGCTTTTCTTCGTCTGCGCCCTTTCAGGCGGGCGGCAAGAGAGGAAAAGGCTCTCCACCCGGCACAGTCAGCGCCGGGTGATGCTGATAACCGCAAAAATGGTGTTCTTGCAAGCGTGTCGTGTCATCACAGGCTAGTTGTCGGCCAGTTGTTGGCCAATTGCCGGATCAAACTGGCTTCAATCGTGTCTTCTAACGCGAGAAAAGCGTGAGAATGGGCAGCTCGTTCAGCATGGAGCGCGTCACCCCGCCAAAGACCAGTTCACGCAACCGGGAATGACTGTAAGCGCCCATCACGAAAAGATCAGCGCGTTCAGCGATGATATGTTCCCTCAACGCATCCTGCGTATAACGTCCGTTGGATGCCAGTGCTGTGGTCGTCACATCAATCCCGTGCCGAGACAGTGATTCCGCAATATCGTGGCTCGCCAAAGCCTGATCCTCGCCTTCAATTTCCGGTGGATCGACCCAAACGATTTCCGTTCTGTCGGCATGTTTCATCAAGGGCAGGGCGTCGAAAGCGGCCCGGGCCGCTTCCCGCTTGCCGTTAAAGGCGACGACGATCCGGTCGAGCGAAATCATCTGCAGCACCGGTGCATAGGGAACCAGCAGAACAGGGCAGCTGGAATTGAAAACAATCGTATCGGCGGTTTCGTCGTTGGTGGCCGGATCGTCGGGGTCGGGTTGCCCGGCGACCAGCAATTCGGCTCCAAGACAAGCAGTCAGCACGCCATCAGCAGCGGTGCCGGTTTCGGATCGCGTGATGCGATATTCATAGTTGGTGCCCTGACGGCGCATCTCTTCCTCGAAAAGATGTTTCAGTCTTTCGGAAAGCTCCTTGTGCTGCTTGTCATGCAGTTCGAACATTCCCGGATCGATGAAGCCGTTCGGGTCGGCATAGACGATGGGCGAAGGGATTGAATAAAGCCCGATGACGTGAATATCGGGCACTTTCTGCTTTAGAAGTCCAACGGCGGACACAACCCGCTTCAACTCGGATTCACTGCGAGAATAGGCAACCACCGTCTTGTAGGACATGACCGAACTCCTTCCGGCTGTGTTTCTATTTTAGCATATAGTGCAACGAGTTGCGCGGGCAAAAGGTTGCAAAGGATTAAGCGGCACCTTTTGTTTCGAGCGACGAGATCATTTTTTCGATTGCATCAATTGCCGTATCGATTTTTTGAGGATCGCTCCCGCGGACGACAAGTTCCGTGCTGAAGCGCCCGTTCTCGAATTTCGGATAGGAACCGATGATCGTATCGGGGTTTTCTTTCTGGATTTCCGTCAGGGGAGCGCCAATCACGCCTTCGCCAAAAGGACAAAGCACCGACCTGGACAGAAGCTTGCGGCCGGTCTTCAGTGTCGGCAGTACATTGTCAAGCATTGCCTGAAACACGGAAGGCACGCCTGCCATCACATAGACATTGCCGATATGAAAACCGGGCGCAGCGGAGATCGGGTTCGCTATATGCTCAGAACCTTGCGGCATACGCGCCATGCGCTTGCGCGAGTCGGTGAATTCCAGCCCACGCTTTGCATAATTGTCGCCAAGCAGTTTCATGGCTTTTTCGTCATAGATACAAGGCACGCCAAAGGCCGCAGAAACCGCATCGGCGGTGATGTCGTCATGGGTAGGGCCAATTCCACCGGACGTGAAAACATAGTCATAATGCGGTCGCAGTGCATTCAGAGCGGCGACGATGGCGTTTTCTTCGTCCGGAACAATCCGTACTTCCTTGAGATCAATGCCCGCCGCTGTCAGGACATCAGCGAGATGTCCGATATTCTTGTCCTTGGTGCGGCCTGAGAGAAGCTCGTCGCCAATTGCCAGCATGGCTGCCTTGACGGCTTGCTGCGGATTGTTGGTCATATCCAGACTCCATTTTCTGGCATCAGTTAAGCGCCAGCAGGACAAGGCTGCAACTGCTTTATTGCAGCATTTTATTTGGGCGCGAGAAGTTGTGCCTTCCCAAAGAAGGCGGCTCCCCTAATTGAACCTGTCGAGGTTGGGGCCTCACAAATCGGGATATGGAGACGTCACATGGTTAAAGTGCTGGTGCTGTATTATTCGGCCTATGGTCACATGGAAAAAATGGCCAAGGCGGCGGCTGAAGGTGCGCGCGAAGGCGGCGCGGAGGTCACGATCAAACGGGTGCCGGAACTGGTTCCGCCGGATGTCGCGAAAGCCTCGCACTATAAGATCGATCAGGATGCGCCGATTGCCACGCCGGCTGAACTCGCGGATTACGACGCCATCATCATCGGCACTGCTACCCGCTATGGCATGATGGCGGCTCAAATGAAGAATTTCCTCGACCAGACCGGCGGTCTCTGGGCAAAGGGTGCCCTCATTAACAAGGTCGGGTCGGTGATGGTTTCCACAGCCACGCAGCATGGTGGCGCGGAACTGGCGTTGATTTCCACACAGTGGCAGATGCAGCATCAGGGCATGATTATCGTCCCGCTTTCCTATGCCTATCAGGGGCAGATGGGAAATGATGTGGTGCGCGGTGGTGCTCCCTATGGGATGACGACAACTGCAGATGGCGACGGTTCGCGCCAGCCTTCGGAACAGGAACTGGACGGGGCGCGGTTTCAGGGCAAGCGTGTTGCGGAAATCACTGCCAAGCTGAACAGTTGAGCGGAGTAGCAGCTATTGAAAAGCCGCAGATTCAATCTGCGGCTTCTCTGAAAAAAGAGTTTAGAAAGATCAGTTAACTGTTTCTGTTTTATTATCTTTTTCAATGACATGATAAGTCATTTGCGGATAAGGGATGTTGATCCCGGCTTTGTCAAATTCGATCTTCACCGTTTTGATCGTGTGACGCGACACCTGCGCATAATCGGCGCTGTTTATCCAGTAGTTGGCGCTGAGAACAACGGCACTGTCGCCCAGTTGCGATACGAAATAGGCCGGTGCGGGTGTTGAGAGAACACCTTTCTGATCTTCGACAACCTTCTTTATGATCGCGAAGGCCTGATCGATATTGTCTTCGTAGCCAATCCCCACCTTGAACTCGTGCATGCGGGTTTTCATGCGGCTGTAATTGGTGACGGGCGTATTCCAAAGAGAAGAATTGGGTGCCAGCACGTAGAGGCCATCAATGGTTTTGAGCTCCGTCGCAAACAAGCCGACGTCTTGCACGGTGCCGACGACGGTGCCTGCACTGATATATTCACCAACGCGAAATGGCCTGAGGACCAGAATCATGATGCCTGCTGCGATGTTCTGCAACGTACCTTGAAGGGCGAGGCCGATAGCAAGGCCAATGGCGCCTAGCGCTGCGAGAATGGACGCGGTCTGGACGCCAAACTGCCCGAGAACCATGACCAGAATGATGACGAGTATGCCGTAGCGGACGACAGCGCCGAAGAATCCGACCAACGTCTGGTCGAAGCCGCGAATTTTCGACAGCGACTGTATAGTCCATTTTTGAAGGATTCCGGCCAGTATCCAGCCGACGCAAAGGATAATCAGCGCACCGAGTGTGGAGACTGAATATCGTATGAGAAGGTCGTACATCTGGAGAACGAATGCGTTTGTATTTGCGATCAACTGTGTGGCTTGCTCTTCCATTGTTCCGTCTGCATCTGTTTCGAGTAGGGGAAAACTGGAGGATAGGGCAGCAAATTGTCAAGGCGAGGTTGCCTGGAGCGGATATGGGAAAACTGAGCGCAAAAGGAGGAGGTGGTGCGGTCGGCGGGACTTGAACCCGCAAGTCTAAAAGACGACGGATTTTAAGTCCGTTGCGTATACCAATTTCGCCACGACCGCAGCAATTACCCTCGTCTATGTCATGATTTGTGTCACGAATTCAAGCCACAAAGCCTGTTAACATCAACAGTTAGTATTGCCGAATATATGCTTACTCTAAATCGTTGATTTGGCGACCTGACGAGCTTCAACCTTGTCTGCATTGTCAAACCCATGTAGCCATGGGCGGAAAACCAGCAGGAAATGCAGAAAGTCGAATAATGACCGCCTTCGTCAAATCCGTATCCGAGGCCGAAAAGGCAATGCGCGCGCTGTTTCCTGAAACGCCGCTGCAGCTCAACGATTACCTTTCACGGAAGTACGGTGCGGAAATTTGGCTCAAGCGCGAAGATCTCACACCGGTCCGGTCCTACAAGATTCGTGGCGCTTTCAACTTCATCTCCAAGGCAGTCGAAACGACCGACAAGAATGCGGTGTTCGTTTGCGCTTCCGCAGGCAACCATGCACAGGGTTTTGCATTCGTCTGCCGCCATTTTGGCCGCAAGGGTGTCGTTTTCATGCCGGTTACGACGCCGCAGCAGAAAATCGACAAGACCCGCGCTTTTGGCGGCGAATTCATTGAAATCAAGCTGGTGGGCGATATTTTCGACGTTTGCTATGCCGCGTCGCAGGAGTTTGCCGCAAGCCAGAAGGGCGTGATGGTGCCACCTTTCGATCATCCCGGTATCGTCGAGGGGCAGGCGACGGTGGCGCTTGAGATCGAGCGGCAGTTGCCGGAGGGAAAGAAGCCCGACTTTATTCTGCTGCCTGTCGGTGGCGGCGGATTGTCCGGCGGCGTTACGCAATATGTTTCAGATCTGGGCTGGAAGACGAGTTTCCGCTTTATCGAGCCACAGGGCGCTGCGAGCTTGAAAGGGAGCCTTGAAGCAGGCAAGCGTATCAAACTTACGCATGTTGACAATTTCGTCGATGGTGCAGCTGTTGCCGAGATCGGAAAAGAAAACTTCAAGCTTCTCAAAGGGTTCGATCCGAAAACTGTTATAACGGTTCCGGAAAACCGGCTTTGCGCAACAATCATCGAAATGCTCAATATTGAGGGCGTCGTGCTTGAACCAGCGGGCGCGCTCGGCATTGATGCGTTGAAGGACTTCAAGAAGAGCGACCTCAAAGGCAAGCGCATCGTCATTGTTGTTTCGGGCGGCAATTTCGACTTCGAGCGCCTGCCGGATGTTCGTGAGCGTGCACTGCGCTTCGAAGGCTTGAAGAAATATTTCATCTTCCGCTTCCCGCAAAGGCCGGGCGCTCTTCGGTCGTTCCTTGATCTTCTGGGTCCTGAAGATGATATTGCGCGTTTCGAATATCTGAAGAAATCGGCGCGTAATTTCGGCTCTGTGCTGATCGGCATCGAAACGAAGAACGCGGCGAACTTCAAGCTTCTGGAAAAGAAATTCGCAGAAGCCGGTTGGGCCTATCAGGACATAACGGACAATCAGGTGCTCGCTGATTTCATCATCTGATTTCGGTGCCTTAAGCGAAATCAGTTGCTTTTTCGACGAAAACACCCCATATGCCGCGTCAGGCGCATGGGCCGACGTGTTCGTCGGCTTTCCCGGCATTGGACTTGTTGCGTCTCGCCTCTGTCTTCCGGAATGGTCCGGAAGCGGGGAGACCCGAGAAAATGTTCGGGCACGGCAGCGCAAGTCGCCTGGAGTTTATAAGCTTCGGCGTCCCGTCGTTATCATTGAACAGATAGAGTTCGGCAAGTTGCGCTTGACCGGCATTTGTATGCGGACCATGACATCATGGTGCCGCCGAAAGAGATTGAATTGACAAAAGAAATTACGGGCGGCTTTGCCGCTCTCGGCGTTACCGGCATTTTGCTCAAGGGCGTCGAAGCCGCTGGCATGACCGAGCCGAAGCCGATCCAGTTGCAGGCGATTCCACACCAGCTTGAAGGCCGCGATATTCTTGGTATCGCGCAGACGGGCTCCGGCAAGACCGCAGCTTTCAGCCTGCCGATCCTGCAGAAGATCATCGGCCTCGGCGACAAGCGCCGTCCGAAGACCGCGCGCGCACTGATCCTGGCGCCAACGCGTGAACTCGCCGTGCAAATTGAACAGACGATCCGCAATGTTTCCAAACACGCGCATATCTCGACAGCGCTTGTGTTGGGCGGCGTTTCCAAGCTGTCCCAGATCAAGCGCATCGCACCGGGCATCGACGTTCTGATCGCCACGCCTGGTCGTTTGACCGATCTGATGCGTGACGGTCTGGTTGACCTCTCGCAGACGCGTTGGCTCGTCCTCGACGAAGCGGACCGTATGCTGGACATGGGCTTCATCAACGATGTGAAGCGCATTGCAAAAGCGACGCATTCTGATCGTCAGACCGCGCTGTTTTCGGCCACTATGCCGAAGGAAATCGCGTCGCTGGCAGGAAGCTTGCTGCGTGATCCGGTTCGTGTGGAAGTCGCTCCGCAGGGAACGACGGCTGCTGAAATCACGCAGGTTGTGCATCCTGTGCACACCAAGGAGAAGCGCCGTCTTCTTTCCGCGCTGCTGGGTGACAAGGCTATGCGTTCGGTCATCGTCTTCACCCGCACCAAGCACGGTGCCGATGCGGTGGTCCGTCATCTGGAACGCGATGGCTATGAAGTCGCCGCCATTCACGGCAACAAGTCGCAGAATGCACGTCAGCGTGCGCTGAACGGATTCCGTGATGGATCGCTGCGGATTTTGATAGCAACCGACATTGCTGCACGCGGCATCGACGTGCCGGGTATCAGCCACGTCGTGAACTACGATCTGCCTGACGAGCCGGAAACCTATGTGCATCGTATTGGCCGCACCGGCCGTAATGGCGCCAGCGGCGCGTCGATCACGCTTTATGATCCGGCGGCGGAAGAATCCAAGCTGAGAGCCGTTGAGCGTGTGACGCGTAACAAGCTTCCGATCAAGGATGCACCTGTGGAGCTTGCACCTGCTCCGGCACCGCGTGCGGCGGCTCCGGGCGAACGCCCGCAGAAGACCCAGCATCGCAAGGGCGGAACGGCGCAGAAGCCGCGTCGTGCAGCCCCGAAGTCAGGCGACCATCGTACAGGCGGTCACGCAGCAGGTGAAGCCGCTCCGAAAGCGAAGCGTCCGTTCCGCCGCAAGCGCCGCAATGCCAACGGCAATGGCGGACAGCGCGCAGCGTAAGGCTTGCCTTGAATATTTTTTCAAAAAGCCGCCCATTTCGGGCGGCTTTTCTATTTATGAGCGCAGGATAGGTTTCAATTTGCGTAATGGCTTGGAAAAATATTCCATGCTTGCTTGAAGGGCAGGGCCGTTCCTCATAATTTCCTCTTCAAAACAGGAAGGACGGAAGCCATGTTCCAATCGGTGCTCGACGCAATCGGCAATACGCCATTGATCCATTTGAAAAAGGCTTCCGAACTTACCGGCTGCGCAATTTATGGCAAGGCCGAGTTTCTCAATCCCGGACAGTCGGTGAAGGACCGCGCAGCGCTCTATATTATTCGCGATGCCGAAAAGCGTGGGCTTCTGAAACCCGGTGGTGTCATCGTTGAAGGTACGGCCGGCAATACCGGCATCGGCCTCACGATGGTCGCGAAAGCGCTTGGCTATCGGACAGTTATCGTTATTCCCGAAACGCAAAGCCAGGAAAAGAAGGACGCGCTGCGCCTGCTTGGCGCCGAACTGATTGAAGTTCCAGCCGCCCCCTATCGCAATCCGAACAATTATGTGCGTCTGTCGGGACGATTGGCTGAACAACTTGCCAAAAGCGAGCCGAACGGTGCGGTCTGGGCCAATCAATTCGATAATCCGATCAACCGACAGGCCCACATTGAAACCACGGCGCAGGAAATCTGGCGTGATACTGACGGCAAGGTGGATGGGTTTGTCGCCGCTGTCGGATCGGGTGGAACGCTTGTCGGCACCGCATTCGGTCTGAAGGATCACAATGCTGATATCAAGATCGCACTTGCCGATCCATATGGAGCCGCACTCCATTCCTTCTACACGACGGGCGAGCTGAAAGCCGAAGGCGACTCGATCACCGAAGGCATCGGGCAGGGGCGCGTCACCGCCAATCTTGAGGGGTTCACCCCCGATTTCTCTTATCGCCTCTCCGACGCGGAGGCGCTCGATATTGTTTTCGACCTTGTGGAAAATGAGGGACTTTGCCTCGGCGGTTCTTCGGGTATCAATATTGCAGGCGCAATCCGGCTTGCAAAAGATCTCGGGCCGGGCCACACAATTGTGACGGTGCTTTGCGACTATGGTAATCGTTACCAGTCCAAGCTGTTCAATCCTGCTTTCCTGCGTGGCAAGAACCTGCCAGTGCCGGGATGGCTGGAGAGGAAGACCGAGATAGACATACCGTTCGAGGGATAATCATGGCATACGAGACCGAAGCGCTTTTCCGCGAAGATTCCTATCTTTCAACGGCGGAGGGCACGGTACTCGCCATTACCGAGACGGGCGGGATTATTCTCGACCAGACAAACTTCTATGCGACCTCCGGCGGCCAACCGGGGGATATCGGCTTTCTCGAGCGCGCGGATGGTTCTCGTATCGAGATTTCAGCAACCGTTACGGGCGAAAACAAGAACGAAATCATTCATGTTCCGGCAGAAGGACAGGCTTCGCCCACTGTCGGTGAAAAGCTGGTCCTGCATGTTGACTGGCCGCGTCGCTACAAGCTGATGCGGATGCATACGGCCTGCCACCTGCTTTCCGTTGTCTGCCCGTTTCCGATTACCGGCGCTGCGGTGGGCGAGGATGAAAGTCGCGTTGATTTCGATCTTCCCGATCCGAGCTACACCAAGGAATTCGTGACCGAAAGGCTCATGGAGCGGGTGAATGCCAATGACGCGGTTGCCATTCGCTGGATCAGCGATGAAGAATTCCTTGCAAATCCGGATATCGTAAAGTCGAAGAATGTGCGTCCTCCGGTGGGGCTCGGTCGCATACGCCTTGTTCTTATCGGTGAAAACGGCGTGGTGGATTCGCAACCTTGCGGTGGTACGCACGTTTCCGAAACGCAGGAAGTGGGTGAAATCCACATCGGCAAGATCGAGAAAAAGGGCAAGGAAAACCGCCGGTTCCGCATTCGCTTTGGCTCCCTGCCAGAAGCCTGAACCCATTTTTTTCTGCGTGTTTCCCGGTTTTACGAAACATGCTTGAGGAGTGTTTACCCATGGTAGAGAAAAGCGCCTTCGTCGTTTCACGGGACTGGTTGAAAGAACGGCTCGGCAAGCCGGGCATCGCGATTGTCGATGCCTCCTGGTATCTCCCGGCTGCTGGACGCAACGGGCAGGAAGAATACAACGCTGCACATATTCCAGGCGCTGTGTTCTTCGATCAGGACAAGATTGCTGACAAGGAATCCGGTCTGCCGCACACCCTGCCGTCGCCAGAGCTTTTTGCGCAGCATGTCGGTGCCATGGGAGTTACGGCTGATGAGACAGTTGTTGTCTATGACGGAGTCGGCATGTTTTCCGCACCGCGCGTCTGGTGGATGTTCCGCGTGATGGGTGTGAAGAATGTTTATGTACTTGATGGCGGCTTCGACGGCTGGAAAAAGGCTGGTTATCCGGTGACCGAAGAAGCTACAAAGATTGCGCCAACGCTGTTCACGCCATCATTCGACGAGGCCGCAGTGGTCGATTTCGTGCAGATGCGCGAAATTGTGGACGAGCGAGGCTCGCAGATCGCCGATGCACGCGCAGCCGGACGCTTCACCGGACGCGATGCCGAGCCACGGGCAGGCATGCGCTCCGGCCATATGCCCGGTGCACGCAACGTTCCCGTTGGCACTTTGTCTGAAAACGGTGAGCTAAAGGACCTTGCAAGCCTGCGCAAGATTTTCGACGAGGCCGGTGTTGATCTCTCACAACCGGTCGTTACGAGCTGTGGCTCTGGCGTGACCGCAGCGGTCATCATGCTTGCATTGGCGTCGGTCGGTCACAAGGATAATCGTCTTTACGACGGTTCCTGGAGTGAATGGGGAAGCAGGCAGGATACACCAGTTGTCACCGGTGAAGCTGAATAAGCATGACCGGAAAACTGACCGCCCGCATCACCCACCTGGAAATGTCTGCCCGTCAGGCAGTTCAGGTGCCGGTGCCATCTGGTATCCGCCTCGCTATGATGCGCGCGGGTGCCATGCCGGTCCATTACTACCGCTATCTCTATGAACAGATCGGGCGTAAGCATCACTGGATGATGCGCCGTGTTCAGACGGACGCGGAAGTTGAAGCCGTAATTCATGCAGATACGACTGAAATCCACGTTCTCTATGCAGAAGGCTGTCCCGCTGGATTTGTCGAACTCGACTTGACCGCTTTGCCGGAGGCTGCCGAGATTGTCTATTTCGGTCTCATCGATGATTTTCAGGGGCGGGGTCTCGGAAAGTTTTTCCTGAGTGAGGCCATTTCCGCAGCCTGGGCGCATGGACCGGAAAAGGTGACGATCCATACTAATACGCTCGACAGCCCAAGAGCTCTGCAACTCTATCAGAAAATGGGATTCGTGCCGGTCGGTTGGTCTGAAGAGGTAATTGAACCCTGGGAATGAAGCGCGGCGCTATCCGCGCGCCACTTCCCGAGCACTTACGATAGAAACGACAGATGCGCTGGCAAGGCGCCCACTTTCTTCATCGAAGACCACGCAATTGCGTCCGCGCTGCTTCGCAATATAGAGGCAGCGATCAGCGCGGCTGAGTACCTGCGAGTTCGTCTCATTTTTCGGCGCAGAGGCAACACCGATACTGATCGTCAACGGATAGACCTGATACTCCGTTGTGTGAAACGGCGTATTTTCTACTTCTGCGCGTATGCGTTGTGCAACCCGCATACCGGTCTCTCCACTGGCACCCGGCAGAAAAACGCAGAATTCTTCCCCACCGATACGGCCGACAAGATCGCCTTTTCGCGTCACATTCTGAAGCGCGAATGCGATCAGCTTCAAGGCACGGTCGCCGACGCCATGGCCAAACGTATCGTTGATCGCCTTAAAATGGTCGGCATCGATAACGAGCAAGGTGCCGGTTTCGATACGGGAGCGGCTGATCTTCATGGCTTCGAACAACGCTTCACGGTTGAGAAGACCAGTCATGTGGTCGATCCGTGACCGTGCCTGCAGTTCGACATGCGCTTTTTCAAGCTGGAGATAAGCGTCTTGCAACTTGCTATGTTGATGAAAAATATAGGCAAGAGAAGGGAAGGCCGTGGCTGCGGGAATGCCCGCGCTAAGGCCGAGCGCGACGATGCCAGGCGTGACGCCAGAAGTAAACGCCACTATCGAGGTTGCCCCGAGAGAGAACAACACGACAGACAACGTTATCAAGGCTGCTTTTAGTAGAGCAGTCTTCTTCATTTCCTCGCGCTCCCAACCCTGAGTGAGGATGATCTACGACCCGCGCCTGATCCCTATTAAGAACGGGCATTTATTTTGTGGGCCTTATAAAAGGAACGCCGGAGAGGGGAAAGATACCACCATGCGCTTCTTGCAATTTTTTGTCTATGAGTGCCATTATTGACACAATCACAGGTAGCATAGCGAATATATGTTACGAGGAAATGTAATTAAGCACAACTATGTTTAAAAGAACCGTCTCAACGAGACATAAATCGTAAGTGGCTAATATAAGTCAGGAAATACCCTGGGTAAGGCATTGCAACGAATCCCGGAGCGGCCTGACACCCCGGGATTTTGGCCGGGATTTCGCCGGCACTATGACTGCTGATGGTTTGAATCAGAAGACCGCCAAATATTTCAGAAGCGAAATGATGCCAATAATGATCACGATAACTTGAGCGATCTGTTTGACCTTGGCATCCAGAGGCAGCATGTTGATGAGATAAAGTACGAGGAAGATAACAAGAATTGTTATCAGAAGGCTGATGAGGATGGACATAGGCGGTCTGATCCTTCCCGGAACTTGGGGTTGCGTTGCCTAACCGACGACCGTTCCTCGACGCCGCCGATTGAGGCCGTTCAAACCGAAAGAAAGAGCAGGGCTCTTGCTAGCGGCACATCGTCTCCAATCCAAAAACGATGTGCCGGTTAACGTTCCAAGGAAAAGAAGGTTCCGCTTTGTAAGCAATAACTTAAATCAAGCTGACACCGAACAGTGCAAGATTTTTCAGATATTCAGCTACGCATGCTGCCCGTCTCGCGGCGGCGCTGATGCCAGCTGAAAGCCTCTTCAATTAGATGAGGTGTATGCCCGCCACGTGCGCAAGCGCGGTCGAAATAATCGTTGAGTTGTGGGCGATAGTCCGGGTGCGCACAGTTGTCGATGATGACACGGGCCCGCTCACGAGGGGCGAGGCCGCGCAGATCGGCAAGGCCCTGTTCCGTTACCAGAATGTCCACGTCATGCTCCGTATGGTCGATATGCGTGACCATCGGAACGACGGACGATATCGCGCCGTTCTTGGCTTCGGATTTGGTGACGAAGATCGAGATGAAGGCGTTACGGGCAAAGTCGCCTGAACCGCCAATTCCGTTCATCATATGCGTGCCGTCGACATGCGTGGAATTCACATTGCCATAAATGTCGAATTCGAGCGCTGTATTGATACCGATAATGCCGAGACGACGGATGACTTCCGGGTGGTTGCTGATTTCCTGCGGGCGCAGAATAAGCTTGTCGCGGTAACGGTCGATATTGTTGAAGACACGCTCTCCACAGGTGGGGCTGAGCGTGATCGATGATCCTGATGCAAAGTCGAGCTTTCCGGCATCGAACAGGTCGAAGGTGCTGTCCTGCAGCACTTCGCTATACATGCGCAGATTGTGGAACGGGCTATCGGCAAAACCGTTCAATACGGCATTTGCAATGGTGCCGATGCCAGCCTGAAGCGGATTGAGCGTCAGATCAAGACGTCCGGCAGCGACTTCCTGCATCAGAAATTCAATCAGATGGCCCGCAATGGCTATTGTTTCACCGTCGGCCGGTTCCACGGTCGAGGCGCTGTCATTTTCTTGCGTGATGACGATGCCTGCGATCTTTTCCGGTGGGATCGGGATATAGGGCAGGCCGACGCGGCTGTCGCACGCCGTGACCGGTATAGGGTCGCGGGAAGGGCGCTTCGTTGGAATATAGATGTCGTGCAGACCTTCAAGCGCCATAGGCTGATTAAGGTTCACTTCAACGATGACCTTATCCGCCAGAATGGCAAAACTTGCCGAATTGCCGATCGATGTCGTGGGAATGATTCCGCCGCTCTCGGTGATGGCAAGAGCCTCGACCACGGCGTAGTCGATAGGACCGATCTGGTTTGAGCGCAATTGCTCTACAGTTTCGGAAAGATGCTGGTCGATGAACATCACTTCACCGCGATTGATCGCGGCACGCAGGGTTCTGTCGACCTGAAACGGCATGCGCCGCGAAAGCACGTGTGCTTCTGTAAGAATCTTGTCGACGTCGTGGCCGAGGGAAGCGCCAGTAATCAGCGTGATCTTGAAGGGATCTGTCGCAGCACGGGCAGCCATGGCAACGGGTACAGCCTTGGCGTCGCCAGCGCGGGTAAATCCACTCATGCCGACGACCATACCGTCCTGGATAAGGCTCGCAGCCTGTTCAGCGGTAATGATCTTGTCTCGAAGCGAAGTGTTTCGAATACGTGCTTCCAACATCTTTAAATCGACCTTCCTTCCCATCCGGACTTGAGCCGGAAATGGCGCTCACCGTCTCGAAAGCAAGATATCGCTACCGACCATCTGCGAAATACGGCGCCGCCCGGGTAATAGCCTATATGGACCGACAGTACACGCATGCTTTGGTCTTAGATGCCAAGACAGATTGCTGTGATACTGGTCGTGTTTCTCACGTCACGCGATTCTTCGAAATGATTGAAATCAACGATGTAAAGCAGGCTGCTGTGCGTCCAATCGGCATGAAGGGCAGGATACAAACGGCTAGTGTTTAGTGACGTACATCGATCACATAAGATAGATTATGGAACCAACCCATATCCATCTGTCCTGAAACATTGCGACAACCGCTTGCGGCGCTGTCGACATCTGAGCTCCTTCGAGACTTAGATGTGAACCCTGAATATCAGCCCAGAGTACTAGCGACGCTGAGCGATATAGAGATGGCCTGGAACTGGCGCTCCTTGTTCGCTGCGAACGACGATATCTTCGCAACGCACACAGTCCATTCCGTGGTTGTCGAGCATCGCACGCACATAGGTTTGTGCGTGTGCAAAGCGCTGATAGTCTCCAACCATGAATGCGCGCCCGGCAAGCCTTGTATCGTCCAGCGTCTCGCTGGAGAAGCCGAAATATCCGCCCGGCAGCAGATGCGCGGCAACGCCCGTGAAGAATTTGTCGAGTTCGCCCATATATGGCAAAACATCGGTAGCCACGATCAGATCCCAATCCTGTTCGCTCGTGGTTTCGAGAAAACGAACGGCTTCGCCGACGAACAGCACCTGATAGTCGCCTTTCTCGTAAGCGACTTCGATCATGTTCTCCGAGATATCGACGCCGGTCTTATGTCCGGCCATGTCATCGAGCGCATCAGCTGACAAGCCAGTGCCGCAGCCCAGATCGAGCATGCGTTCAGCGAAAAACTCGTCGTTCATGTCGAGGAGCATTTCCCGCAGCTGCAGCGGAACGTCATAACCGAGCTGGTCAACAAGGATCGTGTCGAACATTTCGGCATGTTGATCGAAGAGTGTCGACACATAGGCATCCGGTGCCTTTAGAGGTACCGCGCCGCGTCCCATGCTCGCAAGCCGCACGGCTGCGCCGCCATGGTCATCAGGATCGATCCGCAGCACATCTTCATAGGCCTTGGCAGCGGCATCGAAATCGCCAGCTTTTTCCAGTGCAAGCGCCCGCTCATAGGCTTCTGCAAGCGCTTCCTGATCAAAAGCTGGTTGGTCATTCTCAGCCATAAAGATCGGCCCTTCTTCTGTTCTTGGCATCTGTTAGCTGCGGTATGTAAGTGTTTGTAAAATCTGTAATTTCTTACTTTGGTGGACATTCGAGCGCGTAGAGCAAGAGTATCCCTCCCCGCTTCCTACGCTTATCTGGAAAATCTCGCAAGCGGGGTCGCTGCAATCAGATGGTTCCCTACTCGGCAGCTGCTGTGACGCGCTCGTCTTGTCCTTTATGATCCGCCAGCTTTCGTGCAATCACAGCACAGGCCATAAGCTGGATCTGGTGAAAGAGCATCAAAGGCAGAACAATGCTGCCGACATTCGCACCGGCGAAAATCGCGCTTGCCATTGGAGCTCCGCTGGCGAGGCTCTTCTTTGATCCGCAGAACATGATCGTGATGCGGTCGGGACGATTGAAACCGAGCAACTTGCTGCCGTACCAGGTGGCCAGCAGCACAACGACCAGCAGAACGATGTTGACGCCCACCATCATGCCGAGATCGTGCCATGAAACGGTACGCCAAAGACCTTCAACCACAGCCTCGCTGAAAGCCAGATAAACGACCATCAGGATCGAGCCTCGGTCAACAAAGCCGAGTGCTTTGCTGTGCCGCCGCATGAAACTGCCGATCCATGGCTGCAGAATTTGTCCGAGCACGAAGGGTGCGAGCAGCTGCAACAGAATGGATTCGAGCGCATCGACCGATATTCCACCACCGCCTTTGACTGCGAACAACAAGCCGACCAGCAAGGGTGTGAGAAACATGCCGAAAATGTTCGACGCAGATGCTGATACGATTGCCGCTGAAACATTGCCGCCCGCAATTGAGGTGAAGGCTATGGACGACTGTACCGTCGAAGGCAAAACACAAAGAAAGAGGATACCTGTGTAAAAAGCTGATTGCGACAAGCCGGGAATGGTCCAGCCTGCCGCCAGACCGAGGATCGGAAACAGGATGAACGTCGATGACAGGACTGCCAGATGCAGTCTCCAGTGCGTTATGCCTGCAACGACGGCCTCACGCGAGAGCCTCGCACCATGCAGAAAGAACAGAAGCCCGACAGCAAATTTCGTCGCCAGCGCAAACCAGTCTGCAAAATCACCGTGCACGGGGAGCACGGACGCAAGCAGAATGGTCACGATCAGCATGCTGGTGAATTTGTCAGGCAGGAAGCGCATCGTATCGTCCAATCTTGCAGGCATTGCGGAGCGCGACGCCCGCTTCATTCAAAATTCACATTCGTTCATAAACCTCTCGGGAGGAGTTTCAATCCTCCCGATATGGCGCGATAGCTCACACTTTTGAGATGTGGCTTCCAATTTACAATCCAAGCTGGTTCATTCGTAACCGTTGGGGTTCTTCGATTGCCAGTGCCACATATCCTGGCACATTTCGCGGAGGTTCTTCTCTGCGGACCAGCCGAGGAAATCGCGGGCAAAGGTTGGATCAGCGTAACATTCAGCAACGTCGCCTGGACGGCGCGGCGCAATCTCGTATTTGATCTCGCGGTTCGAAACATGCTCGAAGGCCTTCACGACGTCCAGAACGCTATAGCCCTGCCCCGTGCCGAGATTCACCTCGAAACACTGCGGCTCATCCAGCTTCTTGAGTGCCTTCAAGTGGCCGGCGGCCAGATCCACTACGTGAATGTAGTCGCGAACGCCGGTGCCATCGGGCGTTGAATAATCATTGCCCCAGACATTCAGTTTTTCGCGACGACCGGTCGCGACCTGCGCGATGATCGGCATCAGATTATTCGGAATGCCCTTTGGATCTTCGCCGATCAGGCCGCTCTCATGTGCGCCAACCGGGTTGAAATAACGCAGGATGGCGATCTTCCAGCTGTTGTCGCCGTTATAAATATCGCGAAGCATGTCTTCGATGACGAGCTTGGTCCGACCATAGGGATTGGTTGCCGATAGCGGCTGGTCTTCCGTGATTGGCAATTTCTGCGGATCGCCATAGACCGTGGCTGATGAGCTGAAAACCAGTGTCTTGACGCCGGTTGCTTCCATGGCCTGCAACAGGCGGAGCGTGCCCACCACATTGCAATCATAATAGAGCATCGGCTTTTCGCTCGATTCACCGACGGCCTTCAGACCGGCAAAGTGAATGACGGCAGTGCATTTGTGATGCCGGATCACTTGTTCCAAAAAAGCGCGATCTCGAATATCACCTGCTTCCCGGCGCGGCGTGCGCCCGGTAATCTTTTCGATGCGATGCAGGGCTTCCGGGTGGCTGTTGTCAAAATTGTCGACCACAACGACGTCGTGGCCTGCCTCGATGAGCTGAACACAGGTGTGCGAGCCGATATAACCAGCGCCGCCAGTCACAAGAATTGTCATCGTTTATGTATCCGCTTGTTGAACATACCGCCCCGATGTGCGATCCCCGGCTGACTATGCAAAATCAGTAACAGACTTCAAGCCATCCGGTGCGATTCTCTTGAATGGTTGCAATAGATCAGCCAAGTTTGACGGAGCGATGATGAAACCATCCCGCAATATCGATCGCCTTCTGGAAATCATGGCAGCGCTCCGTGACCCCGAAACCGGCTGTCCATGGGATGTGGAGCAGAGTTTCGAATCCATCATGCCCTATACGCTTGAGGAAACTTATGAAGTCCTCGATGCCATAGAGCGCAATGATATGGACGATCTGCGCGAAGAACTTGGCGATCTGTTGTTGCAAGTGGTGTTCCATTCGCGCATGGCCGAAGAACAGGGCAGCTTTGCATTTGGCGATGTTGTCGAAGCTATCACGTACAAGATGATACGTCGGCATCCGCATGTTTTCGGTGACGCTGAAGCCAGAAATGCAGGCATGGCCAAAGGTTCATGGAATCGCATCAAGGCTGAGGAAAAAGCAGAGCGGGCCGAACGGCGTGAGAAACTCGGACTTGAAACGGCCGAGAAGAACGGCTTTCTGGACGATATTCCACACGCCTTCCCTGCCCTGCTTCGTGCTTTGAAACTCCAGCAGAAAGCCGCGAAAGTCGGCTTCGACTGGTCTGAGGCAGCACCGATCCTCGACAAGATCGCCGAGGAAACCGCAGAGCTGAAGGAAGCTATGGCGGCGAAGGAGCGCGCGGATATCGAAGAGGAATATGGTGACCTGCTGTTTGCCATGGTCAATTTGGGCCGTCATCTTGAGATCGATGCGGAAACTGCGCTCGTCGCAGCCAATGAGAAGTTCAAGCGGCGGTTCCATTTCATCGAAAAAACGCTCGGTGAAACCGGAAGCGACCTTGACGCCGCTACTCTCGATGAAATGGAAGCAATCTGGGGCGAAGCCAAGAAAAAAGGCCTCTAACTATTTGTTTTTACGCATTTCCGGACGCAAAACCGTTTCACACTTTTGCTGGAATGTGCAATCGGTCTATTTCTCATCTTCCCATTTTGGACGGAACATCTGGTAGACGCTTTCCGTCGTGGCAAAATCCATATAGCCAAGTCTGCTGACAGGTCTGGCTTTCGCGATATCGATGAGACCGTTGGTCAGGACCTGTTCATCGATATGCACGCCGACAACCTCACCGATCACCATGTAATTGTCGGTCGGCCTGCCCTCTTTGTCCTGCAATCGTTTGATTTCCACCGCGACACATTCAAGCGCTGCATAGGCCTCCTTGACGCGTGGGGCTGCGATAAGCCTGCTCGACGTCTGGGTTAGTCCGGCATATTCGAACTCGCTGATACCGCGAGGCGCGTCGACAGATGATGCATTCATCTGGGTTCTCAAATGATCGCTCACCAGATTTGCGGTGAACTCGCCGGTTTCTTCGATGAATGAAACGCTGTCCTTCACACCACTCGATGAGAACATGACCATAGGCGGCGTGTCACAGATCGCGTTGAAGAAGGAGTAGGGCGCGAGGTTGACGGCGCCCTCCTTCGATTTCGTCCCGATCCAGCCTATGGGGCGTGGTGCAACGATTGCCTTGAACGGATTATGGGGCAGCGGGTGCCCTTCCCTCGGTTCATAAAACATATGTTTATCCGCTGATTAGAAAGTCTTGTTGAAGTCAGTTCTAAGCTTGCGTCCATGGGCCGGAATATTCGGTAACGATCTTGTCCATGTCGGCTCTCGGGCGTTCCGGCATCTTGTTTGCCGCCGTTCCGATATGAACAAACCCGGCAACGCGTTCATTGGGCGCCAGTCCCAGAAATGCGCGGGCGGAAGCGTCGTCCGAATACCAGTTTGTAATCCAGTTGCTGGCATAACCAAGCGCGTTCGCAGCCGTGCAAAGGTTCATTGCGACAGCGCCAGCCGAAAGGAATTGCTCCCATTCCGGAATGCGCTCATGCGCGACAGGCGACGACACCACGCCGACAACAAGGGGCGCACGCGAGAAACGCGTAAGCTCTTTTTCCTTGCGTCCTTCCGGCATCGGACCTTCAATTTCTTCGGCACGCTGAGCAAGATACTCGCCGACTTTGAGACGCGCATCGCCGCGATAAAGGATGAAACGCCAGGGTGTCAGGCGTCCGTGGTCAGGCACGCGTGCGGCAACTTTCAGCAAGGCTGCAAGTTCCTCGCCCTCGGGTGCTGGTCCGGAAATTGCCGAAATCGGGGTGGAACTGCGCTGTGCCAGAAAATCGAAGATCGGATGGGCCACGGATAACCTCGTCACTAAAATGCTGCTTATATTGCTCCACTTATTCGGGGCTGCTTCTTCTCGCCCGTTGCATCCGTACTGTAAAGTCAAAATTCCAGAAACGATTAATCAACAGAAGTTGGAAAAATGCGGGTGCCGGAAGCGATTTGGCCTTGAATTCGCCACCCGCATGGGCTCAAAAATACAACATGTCGGATCGCTTGAACCTGTTTTACCCAAAGAGAAAAATTGCCCTGCGCGGAGGATCGTTTTTTACGGCGTTCGCGTTTGCCGTCAGTGCAATGCCATCGTTGGCTCAGAGCCTAGATCCGCAGACAAATATTCCACAGTTGCAGACCACCACGACTGGCCTGCCAGACTTGCCGCAGCCAGCGCTCGATCTTCCGACACTGAACACTTATGCCGCCCCATCCAGCCCGGAGAACAATCCGCTCGTCCAGACGCGTGAACTCGATCTCAAGGCGCGGTTGAGTGAAGGTGGCGGTGATATTCCGGCGGGGCTTGTATGGCGCGTGTTCTCGCCGGATGTCGGAGCGGATGGTCAACTGCCGTTGATCGCAAGTGCAAAGGGCGGCAGCGCTGTTTTCAATCTGCCCGAGGGCAGCTATCTGGTGCATGTCGCCTATGGGCGCGCCGGTGCTACCAAGCGGATCACGGTCGGCAACGCGACCCGTCATGAAGTGATGATGCTCGATGCGGGCGGGATGAAGCTCAGTGCGATTCTGCCGGATGGCGGCAAGATTAATGACGATCTCCTGCGTTTCTCGATCTATGCGGACGAAGACAATAATGATCGTTCGCTGATTGTGCCCGACGTCAAGCCGAACGCGATCATTCGCCTCAACAGCGGCACTTATCATGTTGTTTCCAACTATGGCACGGCCAATGCCACCATTCGGGCCGATATTCGCGTGGAAGCCGGAAAACTGACGGAAGCGACCGTTCAGCATCGGGCCGCGGAAGTGACGTTGAAGCTTGTGCGCGAGCGCGGCGGCGAAGCGCTTGCCGATACGTCATGGTCAATCCTGAACGCTTCCGGCGATGTGGTACGCGAAAGTGCTGGTGCTTATTCTTCGATGGTTCTTATCGAAGGCGATTATGTCGCCGTCGCCAAGAACAAGGACCGCATTTATCAGCGCGATTTCAAGGTTTCATCCGGCAAGAACGAGGAAGTCGAAGTCGTCGCCAATGGCGAATCCGAATCCGTTCAAGACAGCATGGATTGAGTTTAAACTATCTTCAAAAGCAAAAGGCCGCGCAATGCACGGCCTTTTTATTGTTAGCCACCATTCTTGAGGCGGAGCAGATCGGGCGGGGTCGCCTCTTCCACCAGCCGTGCAATGGCTTCATCGAGCGTCATGGATTCCTGATCGCGCGAACCGAGACGGCGCATATTAACCGTGTTTTCTTCGGCTTCGCGCTTGCCGCAGACGAGGATCACCGGAACCTTCTGCAAGGAATGCTCACGAACCTTGTAGTTGATCTTCTCGTTGCGCAGATCGGTCGAGACCTGCAGTCCGGCGGCTTTCAGCTTTGCCGCAGCCTGCGCCGCATATTCGTCGGCATCCGAGGTGATCGTGGCAACAACAACCTGCACCGGCGCAAACCACAGCGGCATATGACCGGCGAAGTTCTCGATCAGAATGCCTAGGAAGCGCTCCATCGAGCCGCAGATCGCGCGGTGGATCATGACCGGTTGGCGCTTTTCAGAATCCTTGTCGATATAGAAGGCGCCAAAGCGTTCCGGCAGGTTGAAGTCCACCTGCGTGGTGCCGCACTGCCATTCACGGCCGATAGCATCCTTCAGCGTATATTCGAACTTAGGACCGTAGAACGCGCCCTCGCCCGGCAGAATGCCGGTCTTGATGTTGTTGGACTGCTGCTGGATCTTTTCCAGCACCGACATCATCACGCTTTCGGCACGATCCCAGAGCTCATCCGAGCCGACGCGCTTTTCAGGACGGGTCGACAGCTTGATGGTGATCTCTTCGAAACCGAAGTCCTTGTAGACTGACAGGATCAGGTCATTGATGCGCAGGCATTCGGCAGCCATCTGCTCTTCCGTGCAGAAGATGTGCGCATCGTCCTGCGTAAAGCCGCGCACGCGCATCAGGCCATGCAACGCGCCTGACGGCTCGTAACGGTGCACATTACCGAATTCCGCAAGCTTGATCGGCAGGTCGCGATAGGACTTGAGGCCATGCTTGAAGATCATGACATGGCCGGGACAGTTCATCGGTTTCAGCGCAAAGACACGATCGTCATCGGTTTCGTCACCGGCAACGGTTACCTTGAACATGTTGTCGCGATACCAGCCCCAGTGGCCCGAGGTTTCCCAAAGCGATTTGTCGAGCACCTGCGGCGCGTTCACTTCCTGATAGCCATGGCTGTCGAGGCGGCGACGCATATAACTCACCAGATTCTGGAACATCTTCCAGCCCTTGGCGTGCCAGAACACAACGCCCGGTCCCTCTTCCTGGAAATGGAACAGGTCCATTTCACGGCCAAGGCGGCGATGATCGCGCTTTTCGGCTTCCTCAAGCATATGGAGATAGGCCTGAAGATCGTTGTCGTTGGCGAAAGCCGTACCGTAGATGCGGGTCAGCATCGGATTGTTGGAATCACCGCGCCAGTAAGCCCCGGCGACCTTCATGAGCTTGAAGGAATTGCCGATCTGGCCGGTTGAAGCCATGTGCGGGCCACGGCAGAGGTCGAACCAGTCGCCCTGATAATAAATCTTGAGGTCCTGCCCGGCAGGAATGGCTTCCACCAGCTCGACCTTGTAGTTCTCGCCCTTGTCGGCAAAAACCTGCTTGGCTTTTTCACGCGACCAGACTTCCTTGGTGAAAGGCTTGTTGCGCTGAATGATCTCGCGCATCTTCTTTTCGATCACCGGAAGATCGTCGGGCGTGAACGGTTCGTTGCGCGCAAAGTCGTAGTAGAAGCCGTTCTCGATAACGGGGCCAATGGTAACCTGCGTGCCCGGAAAAAGCTCCTGCACGGCCTCTGCCAGTACGTGCGCCGTATCGTGACGAATGAGTTCGAGCGCGCGCGGGTCTTCGCGGGTCAGAATCTCAATCTTGCCGGAAGCGCCGAGAGGATCGGAAAGATCGCGCACGGTGCCATCGACGGCATAGGCAACAGCTTTTTTGGCGAGAGATTTGGAAATCGATTCCGCGAGGCCCGCGCCGGTCATCGAGGCATCGTATTCACGCACAGAGCCATCGGGAAATTGCATGGAAACGGTATTCGACATTCTGATCATCCTTATCCAGTCCCGCCAACGATTGCGGGTGGGTTCATGCGTATGAAAATGAAGGTTGGGTTCTAGTCTTTTTTGCCCAGCCAGTAAAGCGCGACAGACTGACAGCGTCAGGTCGCGCTCATCTGTGCAATTGAAATGAAATCAGTTCCGAATCGGGAGGCAGTCGATCTTCTGCTGCTTCAACTGCGAGCATGCCTTTTCGGCGGAGGCAGAGTCCCTGAAACCGGAAAAACGCGCACGATAGACCTTGCGGCGCTTTTCTGCAGGAGAAATTTCAGCTTTCAGACCCGGTGCGACTTTGTCGACCGCCGGACGATATTTGGCCAGCAGCTCCTTGGCACCGGAAAGTGTCGGTGGAGCGCCGAGCTGAATCGTCCAGGCCGATGCTCCAGCGGCTGAGGCGATCAGGAAGCCACCGTC
Organism: Brucella lupini; assembly: GCF_002252535.1. Taxonomy (NCBI): domain Bacteria; kingdom Pseudomonadati; phylum Pseudomonadota; class Alphaproteobacteria; order Hyphomicrobiales; family Brucellaceae; genus Brucella; species Brucella lupini. Next base: position 37,616 of record NZ_NNRN01000031.1, on the reverse strand, counting down.
GCCCTGCTCGATACGGGAATCGTCGATCAGGTCTGCTACTGCGTCTGCTTTCGGCTGGGCCGGAGCTGCCTGTTTGGCGACAGGCTGCGGCTTTGCCATTGCAACGAGCTGCCCCGTGGCCTCAGTGCCTTCCGTGCCGAACCGGGTGAGCAGTTTCGCCATCTGGTCGTCGCGCTGCCGCGCCGATCCAGCCCCCAGTACAACGCCGACAAGGTGCTTGTCGTTGATGACGGCTGAGGAAACGAGGTTGTAGCCGGATACATCCGTATAGCCGGTCTTGATGCCATCGACGCCCTGATAGCGATACATCAGATTGTTGTGGCCGTTGCGAACACGGTCGCGGAAAGTGAAGGAGCGCTGCGAGAACAACTCATATTGTTCCGGAAAGTCACGGCGGAGCGACATGCCAAGCACGGCCATATCCCGCGCTGTGGTCAGCTGGGTTGACTTCGCGGTCAGTCCCGACGGATTGACGAAGAAAGTGCTCTTCATGCCGATCTGGCGCGCACGCTGCGTCATCAACCGGCCAAAAGCCGCTTCCGATCCGGCGATATATTCGCCCATGACTGTCGCCGCATCATTGGCCGACACGATAATCATGCCATTGATCGCATCGCGGACGGTAATCGTCTCACCCGGCTTCAGCCAGAGCTTCATGCGAACCTTTGCAGCCGCATTTTTCGATACAGGCATTGCATCGTCCCAATGCAGCGTGCCGGTCTTGAGACCTTCAAAGGCGAGATAGAGCGTCATCATCTTGGCCAGTGAAGCTGGTGCACGCTGCACATTCGCATCGTCCTGCCCAAGGATTCGCCCGCTATCGGCGTCGAAAACAACCCAGGACGTATTCGCCATCGCCGCAGACGTACAAAGCACACTCGCACCGAGCGCTAAGGATGCAATGAGACGTGAAAGACGGGACGATGATTTCAGCATAACAGCTCACAGGAATAGGGACGCCGGGGGGACATGCAGGCAAATTGCGGCCCGAAAAAGACCACAGCACTGCCTTAAATTCCAATTCTCAATGAAACGTTGATATCCTTAATGAATTATAATCAGCTAACAAAAAACTGTCAGAATTCACAGCTGGGGGTAATTCGGGGAAACTGGGAGACGGCTTTGATAAAGCGCATCGCGCCCTAAGATGCCTGTTCCAAAAGTCGTCCTGTGTGGCTGCAAATGACGATTATCTGCGTGCCGGTGCTCATGTACCCAAAAGCGCATCGCGCCCTAAGATGCCGAGCAGCGCCAATACCGCCAGGGCAGATACCATTTGAGATCGCTGGAGAGTGCACGCGGCACCGGATCGAAACCGTGGGTTCCGAACGGCCCGCAACGCACGACGCGAAAAAGCCCCATCCATCCGCCGCTCCACAGGCCGTGGCGAGCAATGGCTTCATAGGCATATTCGGAACAGGTCGGCAGATGGCGGCAGGAATTGCCGATGAGAGACGACAATGTCACCTGATAGAAGCGCACGAACGAAGTGCCGATCACTCTTCCGGGTGTCTTGCGCCACGGATCTGTAAAATTCCGGCTATAGCGCTTTGGTGCGCCCTCGCCTGCATGATTCTTGCCGCAAGAGCACATCAGGCAGCTTTGGCCTTTTCCTCGATTTGCCGGATGCAATCGACAACCGCATCGAATGTAAGCAGCGTGGAGGCGTGGCGAGCCCTGTATTCGCGGACAGGTTCGAAATATTTCAGGTCGGCAAAACGCCCTTCCGGCGCCGGACCTTCTTCCTTCAGCATCTTGTACATTTCATCGCGGACGGCTTTCAGTTCCTCTGCGGAAGCGCCGATAATATTGCGCGCCATCACGGACGAAGAAGCCTGCCCAAGTGCGCAGGCTTTCACCTCATGTGCGAAATCCGTCACAATGCCGTCAGCCATTTTCAGGTAGACGGTAACAGTCGATCCGCACAGTTTGGAATGCACTTTGGCAACGGCATCGGGCTCAGGAAGGCGTCCCAGACGCTCCATGTTTCCAGCGAATTCCAGAATACGTTTGTTATAAATATCATCGATCATGGAGGCGAACCTTCCGCAGTGCCGGAGAAAAACATAATTTTGTCGTCCGACTGCGGTTTGAAGTTGCAATTTAATGTCTATATAATAGGCAGGTAGCGTCTGCGCTATGGGTAACATTAGCACAGACCCGGGGGCAGTCGCACGAAAACCTGTCCGGTGGCCTCAAGCGCCGGATCAATACATCGCCCGCTCGCAAAGCGCATCGTTGTATTGTCCGTTTAACTCGTCTCCTCCTTGAAGGAGACTACTGGAGAATACTGATGGACGCTCGCATCCTCAAAGAAGATGACGAATCCGGCCTGCCGAACAAGCAGGCAGATGTAACTCTTTTGCATGGCAAGCCGACGCAGGCCGATGCAGAAGCAGCCGTACGCACGCTTTTGCTTTGGGCCGGAGACGACCCGGAGCGTGAAGGTCTTCTGGAAACGCCGAAGCGCGTTGCCAAGGCCTATAAGGAACTGTTCGCAGGCTATACGGAAAGCCCGGAAGAAGTTCTCGGCACAGTGTTCGAGGAAGTCGGCGGCTATAACGATCTTGTCCTCGTGAAGGATATTTCGTTCCATTCGCATTGCGAGCACCATATGGTGCCGATCATTGGCAAGGCGCACGTCGCCTATCTGCCTGATCACAAGGTGGTTGGCCTTTCCAAGATTGCCCGCGTCGTGGATATTTTCGCGCGCCGCCTGCAGACACAGGAAAGCATCACCGCACAAATCGCCGATAGCATCCAGCGCATTTTGAAGCCGCGTGGCGTCGCCGTCATGATCGAGGCCGAGCACATGTGCATGGCCATGCGCGGCATCCGCAAGCAGGGTTCGACGACCATCACCACCACATTTACCGGCGAAATGCAGGTGAATGCGGAGGAACAGGTTCGCTTCATGACCCTGACCCGCAGATAAGCGGCAGACTATGAGCTTCTTTCCTGTCCAGCCTTCTGACAAGAAGGCCATCGAAGAAGGTGCGGCATTCATGCCGCGCTTCGATGCATCGGGTCTCATCACAGCCGTTGTAACCGATGCGCGTGACGGCGAGTTACTGATGGTCGCCCATATGAATGAGGAAGCGCTGCGTCTCACCCTCGAAACGGGAATTGCGCATTACTGGTCTCGTTCGCGCGGCAAGCTCTGGAAGAAGGGCGAGACGTCAGGCAATCTGCAAAGCGTTGTCGAGTTGCGAACGGATTGCGACCAGGATGCGCTTTGGCTGAAAGTGCGCGTCGCCGGTGACGGGCCGACCTGCCATACAGGCCGCCGCTCCTGCTTCTATCGGCAGGTTGTTGCCGAGAACGGCGATATATCGCTGGCTATTGAAGGTGCTTGCGATCACGAGCATTAATCTTGGTCAAAAGGATGTGATGGCGCGAATATGAGTCGCGCCATCAATTCGCAGCATTTATTCTTTGGATACTATGTTTCGCTAATCTGAAGCGGTTCCATTCAAACGGAGTTGTCGGAATCGTTTTAGCCATTTGTCTGTGCATTTCCTGACGCAAACCGCTTGAGTCTTTTGTCGGAAATGCTCCAAATCGAGACGAAGAGGTATCCATCGTGATGCTTGCATGGGGGCAGAGGCGGAAGGCTGCGAATAACGACCTTGCACCGCCGACAGAAGAAATCGTTGAAAAACCTGAAATCAAGCGTGAGCCGCGCCGGATAGCCTTGGCGCTGGGCGGCGGAGCTGCGCGTGGCTGGGCGCATATCGGCGTTCTGCGCGCGCTGGACGAAGCCAATATCGATATCGAGATGATTGCCGGAACTTCCATCGGCGCGCTTGTCGGTGGCTGTTATCTGGCCGGAAAGCTCGATGAACTGGAAGATTTCGCCCGTAGCCTCACACGGCGGCGCATGTTCAATCTTCTCGATATCACCTTTCGCGGTAGCGGGCTGTTCGGCGGGATGAAACTCGATGGTCGCCTGCGCGAGCATCTGGACGGGCTGCGCATCGAGGAACTGGACCGTCCCTTCGTTGCCATCTGCACCGAATTACGCACCGGTCACGAAATCTGGCTGTCATCTGGCCCGCTTATTGATGCCATGCGTGCTTCCTATGCCCTGCCCGGTGTTTTCGAGCCCGTGCGCTGGCAGGAGCGTGTTCTGGTCGATGGCGCATTGGTCAACCCTGTCCCCGTATCTGTGTGCCGTGCTTACGAGCAGCGCCTCGTCCTTGCGGTGAACCTGCATTACGACCAGTATGGTCGCGCTGCAGTCATCAAACATGCGCAATCACGCCAGGAAGGTCTGGCTGAGGCAATTCATGGCGAGAAGGAAGCGCGCCTTGGCATTACAGGCGTGATGATGGAAGCTTTCAACATCATTCAGGACCGCATCTCGCGAGCCCGCATGGCGGGCGATCCACCGGATGTCACGCTTATGCCGATTGTGGGACAGATCGGGCTTGCCGATTTCCATCGCGCATCCGAGGCAATCGACGCCGGATACACGGAAACGCTGAAGCGTCTTGAGGATATCAAGCGCTTGCAGGGCATCGCCGGATAATTTTTTGGCGATTGAGGCGAATCCGAATGAATCGGATTCGTCGGATTCGCTCTTGTTGCCCCTGGCAGCCCTTTGTTCCACCGCTACACTCTCGTTCGGTGACGTTTTTCGGAATTTTTTTTGATTTACGGAAGCCTTTGAAAAAGCCCGGAAATTCGGGGTTTCAACGATGTCTTCGATGATTGCGTGCCGGCTTTTTCACATTCTTTTTCAAAAAGATTGCCGGAAGATGCAGATGGGGCTTGTGCACCCCAAAGTGATTTGCTAAATGCCCACTCGCCGACGGAGTTCGGCTCCTACCACGGGCGGTCGTGGCGGAATTGGTAGACGCGCAGCGTTGAGGTCGCTGTGGGGCAACCCGTGGAAGTTCGAGTCTTCTCGACCGCACCATCTTCTCTCAAGAACAATTTAAAATGCTTTCCCCGCAAGGGGTTAAAGTTGTTTCTTGATTAGAGGCTTTCACTTTTCATCGATGCAATACAAACAAAAACGCGCCCTTCGATGAAGAGCGCGTCTGGTTGATGACACTATTCTCGTTCAGCTTTTGCCGATTTCCGAAAGAATGATGTTGCTGTGTTCTCCCAGCTTCGGCGAACGCTTGTCGAGCTTTAATTCGGCATCGGAGAAGCGAATAGGCGTCCGCAGACCGGGAACGCCTTGCGGGTCGATCTTCATCGCCCTCGCCTCGAATTGCGGGTCTGCGAATACATCGGCCACCGTGTTGATCGGACCGGCAGGCACGCCAATTCTGGCAAGCTCAGCCAGAAGATCGTCACGCTTCCATGCCTGAGTCTTGTCTTCCAGAAGTGCCGTGAGAGCCGCCCGATTGGCTACACGCGCCGAATTGCTGACGAAACGCTCGTCTCCTGCGATGTCACCAAGGCCAAGCAATGAGGTCAGTTTTCCGAACTGTCCGTCATTGCCGCAGGCGATGATGAAATAGCCGTCGGAAACAGGCAGCGTCTGATAGGGCGCAATATTCGGATGGGCATTGCCCATGCGCTTTGGTGAAACACCGGACGCCAGAAAATTCATCGCCTGATTGGCCAAAACCGCCGACATACAGTCGAATAGCGCCATATCGATATGCTGGCCGATGCCGGTGCGCTCGCGCATAATGAGTGCGGACTGGATCGCAATCACGCTGTAAAGCCCGGTGAAAATGTCGGCGAAAGCCACGCCAATTTTCTGCGGCTCACCGTCAGGTTCGCCGGTCAGATCCATGATGCCGCCCATACCCTGGATCATGAAATCATAGCCTGCACGCTCGGCGTATGGGCCGGTATGGCCGAAACCGGTGATCGAGCAATAGATCAGGCGTGGATTGATGGCCTTCAGGCTCTCATAGTCGAGGCCGTATTTATCCAGCCCACCCAGCTTGAAGTTCTCGATGACAACATCGGCGTCAGCCACGAGCTGGCGCACCAGTTCCCTGCCCTCATCAGTGCGGAAATCTGCAGTGATCGAACGCTTGCCGCGATTGCAAGCATGGAAATAGGCGGCGGACCTTTCGCCTTCCACATCGATGAATGGCGGGCCCCATTTGCGCGTATCGTCACCTTCAGGGCTTTCCACCTTGATGACGTCGGCGCCAAGATCGGAGAGCGTCTGCCCTACCCATGGTCCGGCAAGAATGCGCGCCAGTTCTACCACCTTGAGACCGTCAAGCGGCGTGTTCTGCATTTTCAGCAATCCCGTACAAAAATAAAGAGGCCCGCCCGCGAACTGCGAACGGGCCCGAATGGAAGGCTTGGCGATACAGCGATCAGAAGAATGCCTGAATGCCGGTCTGGGCGCGGCCCAGGATCAGCGCATGAACGTCATGCGTGCCTTCATAGGTGTTCACTGTTTCCAGATTCTGCGCATGGCGCATGACGTGGTATTCGATCTGGATACCATTACCGCCGTGCATATCGCGGGCCTGACGGGCAATATCGAGCGCCTTGCCGCAATTGTTGCGCTTCACGATGGAGATCATTTCCGGGGCCATCCTGCCGTCGTCGAACAGACGACCGACGCGCAAGCTTGCCTGAAGGCCAAGAGCAATTTCGGTCTGCATGTCAGCCAGCTTCTTCTGGTAAAGCTGCGTACCGGCCAGCGGCTTGTCGAACTGCTTCCGATCAAGACCATACTGACGGGCACGGAACCAGCAATCCTCTGCAGCGCCGAGGACGCCCCAGGAAATGCCGTAGCGGGCGCGATTGAGGCAGCCGAACGGACCCTTGAGACCGGAGACATTCGGCAGAAGTGCGTCTTCCGAAACCTCGACACCATCCATGACGATTTCGCCGGTGATCGATGCGCGCAGCGAAAGCTTGCCGCCGATCTTCGGTGCGGAAAGCCCCTTCATGCCCTTTTCGAGGATGAAGCCACGAATGGCGTTGTCATGCGCAGCGGACTTTGCCCAGACGACGAACACATCGGCGATCGGTGAGTTCGAAATCCACATCTTGGAGCCGCTGAGGCGATAGCCACCGTCGATCTTTTCGGCGCGGGTCTTCATGCCTGCCGGATCGGAGCCTGCATCGGGCTCGGTCAGGCCGAAGCAGCCGATCAGCTCGCCGGAGACGAGGCCCGGAAGATATTTCTTGCGCTGCTCGTCCGAGCCATAGGCATAGATCGGATACATCACGAGCGACGACTGCACGCTCATCATCGAACGATAACCGGAATCGACACGCTCGACTTCACGCGCCACCAGGCCGTAGGCAACATAGCCTGCATTGGCTGCGCCATATTCTTCAGGAAGCGTCACGCCCAGAAGACCAGCCTGCCCCATCAGACGGAACAGTTCCGGATCGGTCGTCTCATCCAGATAGGCCTTTTCAACGCGGGGCAGCAGAACGTCCGTCGCAAAAGCCTTGGCCGAGTCGCGGATCATGCGCTCGTCTTCGGTCAGCTGGTCATCCAGCAGAAACGGGTCTTCCCAGCTAAAAGCCGCACGTGACATCAGTGTATTCTCCTCAATGAAAATTTACAGGAAATATGAACTGTGCCGAGGTCTGGTGCAATCGACGTTTACTCATCGATCTATTCCATTTAGTAATGGATCATGACTTCGATATCACGCCGCTTGCTCCCCTCCACCAGTGCGCTTGCCGCCTTCGATGCGGTTGCGCGGCATGAAAGCTTTTCGGCTGCAGCCGAGGAACTGTCGCTGACGCAAGGCGCGGTGAGCCGACAGATTGCAACACTCGAAGAGCAGCTTGGAACAGCGCTTTTCGACCGCACCAGCCGCAATGTGGTTCTGTCCGATGCCGGGCGCGTCTATCTGAAGGCGGTGGGGCCAGCGCTGGCATCCATCCGTGCCGCTTCGCTGCAAGTCATGTCGCATATGCGTGGCACCACGCTCAATCTCGCTTTTCTGCCGACATTCGGCACACGCTGGCTGATCCCGCGCATACCGCGTTTCGTGGCAAAGTATCCGGATATCATCCTCAATTTTGCGACGCGTATCGGGCAGTTCGATTTTGATCGCGAAGGATTGGATGCAGCGATCCATATTGGCCAGCCGGACTGGCCCAACGCCGATAGTGTCTTCCTGATGGATGAAACGGTTGCGCCTGTGTGCAGCCCTGCATTTCTACAGCAGAATCCGGTTCATGCGCCTGCCGATCTGTTGCCGCTTCCCCTGTTCAATATGGCTTCACGCCCCGGTGCATGGGACCACTGGTTCAAGAGCCTCGATATCGCGGCTCCGGTTTCACCGGGAATGCGCTTTGAACAGTTTTCGAACGTCTCGCAGGCTTGCATTGCAGGCCTTGGCGTTGCGCTGATGCCGCTGTTCCTCATTCGCGCCGAAATCGATAGTGGCCAGCTTGTGGTTGCCTGTCCGCATACGGTCAAAAGCCCGAGCAGCTATTATTTTGTGACGCCGAAGGCTCGTTCGAGCACTCCGGCGGTGTCGGCTTTCCGGGATTGGCTGTTGGCGGAAGTCAAAAGCGAAAACAGCCGCTCAGGCGATTGATTGGCCGATTGAACGGCTGGCGATCTCGTATGAATGCAGACGCTTCTTGTGATCATGTATCATGCCGGTCAACATCAGTTCATCGGCGCCGGTGCTTTCTGCAAAGGCCTTGATGCCTTTCGATACCGTGTCCGGTCCACCGACCACACGGCATGACAGCATCTGGCGAACAAGCGCCTGCGCTGCCGGATCAAGCCGCTCCGCATAGCCTTCGACCGGTGCAGGAAGCTTGCCGGGGCGACCGCTGCGCAGGTTGACGAAAGCCTGCAGTTGCGACGTGAAAAGATGGTTCGCCTCTTCGTCCGTGTCGGCTGCGATCACGTTGAGGCCCAGCATCACATAAGGCTTCTGCATATATTCCGATGGCTCGAACCGCTCGCGATATAGAGCGATGGCGCGCTCCATTTCGGCAGGCGCGAAGTGCGAGGCAAATGCGTAAGGCAGCCCCAGCATTGCGGCAAGCTGCGCGCCGAACAGGCTGGAACCGAGAATCCAGACAGGCACATTCAACCCCTCGCCCGGCACGGCACGCACGCGCTGGCCCGGTTCGGCAGGTTTGAAATAGTTGAGCAACTCGACCACATCCTGCGGAAACGCATTGGCGTCACTGTCGAGATTGCGACGAAGCGCATGAGCGGTGATCTGGTCAGTGCCCGGAGCGCGCCCAAGACCGAGATCGATACGCCCCGGAAACAGGGAAGCCAGCGTGCCGAACTGTTCTGCAATCACCAGAGGTGCGTGGTTGGGTAGCATGACGCCGCCAGCACCGACGCGAATGGTTGAGGTGCCGTTGGCGACGTAACCGATGACCACAGATGTGGCGGCACTGGCGATGCCCGGCATATTGTGGTGTTCGGCAAGCCAGTAACGGTGAAAGCCGAGCCGTTCGGCATGTTGCGCAAGCTCCAGCGTATTATGCAGCGATTGTGCTGCATCGCTACCTTCGGGAACTGGCGAAAGATCGAGAACGGATAAGGGTATCATACTGGCTCATATGGGTTGGAACGCAGCGTTTGCAACGTTAGCAAAAATCAAAAGGGCGACCTATTTCTAGGCCGCCCTTTGTCATTGGTTCAACGCAAGTTTCAGTGATGTTGCGCTGGAGCCGGTTCGCCGCCTTCATCCGATGACGCAACATATTCGCCTTCAACATCCTTCTTGGCGATGAAGGTGTAGAACATCGGCACCACGAACAACGTGAAGATCGTGCCGATCACGATACCAGTGAAGATCACCAGACCCATCGAGTAACGTGCGGCTGCACCGGCACCGGTCGCGATGATGAGTGGTACAACGCCAAGCGCCATGGCGGCAGTGGTCATCAGGATCGGACGCAGGCGGGTTTCAGCCGCGACGATGATCGCATCCCGGCGTGAAAGACCATGCAGACGGCGTTGCTGGTTGGCGAATTCCACCATCAGAATACCGTGCTTGGTAATCAGCCCGACAAGGGTGATGAGACCGACCTGCGTGTAGATGTTGAGAGTGCCGAGACCGATGTTCAGCGGCACGATGGCACCGAAGATCGACAGCGGAACCGACATCATGATGATGAACGGATCGCGGAAGCTTTCGAACTGCGCCGCAAGCACGAGATAGATCACGATGACGGCGAGGCCGAAGGCGATCAGGATCGTGTTGCCCTGCTCCACTTCCAGACGCGACTGACCGGAATAATCCAGGAAGAAGCCTTCCGGCATCTTGGATTTGGCCAGATCGACCAGAGTTTGCAGGCCCTGCCCGGTTGTAACGCCAGGCAGCGGCAGAGCTGAAATCGTGGCCGAATTCAGCTGGTTGAACTGCTCGATTGCTGCAGGCGATGCGTTCTGGCTGATCGTGATGACCGACGACAGCGGGATCATCGAGCCGGAAACACTGCGCACATAGAAGTCGCCAAGCTTTTCCGGGTTCGAACGGTATGCATCGGGCACCTGCGTGATGATGTCATAGCTGTTCGAATCGCGGTCGAACTTCGCGACCGATGCGCCACCGGTCAGGAGACCCAGTGTCGAACCGATATCGCTGATCTGCACACCCAGCGTTGCTGCGCGGTCGCGATCGATGGTGATCGTGACCTGCGGTGCGTTGAAGGAAAGCGAGTTCTGCACGATGATATACTGGCCGGAAGCCTGTGCTTCGTTCTTGATTTCCTCAGCCAGTGCGAAAACCTGATCGGCTGGGCCAGTCGATTGGATAGCAATCGAGATCGGCAGGCCGCCACCCGTTCCCGGCAGGGACGGAGGCGCGAAGATGAATGCTTCAACACCTGCGACCTTGGAAATACGTGCGGTCAGGTCTTCCTGAATCTGCTTCTGCGAACGGGTACGCTCGTTCCAGTCCTTCAAAACCCACAGCGCGATACCGGATGTCGTGCCACCGTCCATGCCGACGATCTGGAAACGGGTCTTCAGTTCCGGAAGATCCTTGGTCAGTTCGTCGATCTGTTCGGCATAGAGATTGGTATAGGCCGAGGTTGCATATTGCGGAGCCTGGAACATCGAGAACAGCGCGCCGGAATCTTCTTCCGGTGCCAGTTCGCTCGACGTGTTCATGAAAAGGAAGCCCGTCAATCCCATCAGCGCTACGACAATTGCGAGCGTAATGCCGCGATAGTTGAGCGAGTTGGAGACACGACGGTGATACCATTTTTCGAAACGCGAGAAGGTCCGGTCGATGAACTTCTGGAACCGGGTCTGGTCGCCATGCTTGAGCATACGCGCGCACATCATTGGCGAAACCGTCAAGGCGGCAACGCCCGAAATGATAACGGCGCCAGCCAGCGTGAAGGCGAATTCGCGGAACAGGGCACCCGTCAGACCGCCCGTGAAGCCGAGTGGTGCGAACACCGCCGCCAGCGTGATCGTCATGGCGATGATCGAGCCGGTGATTTCCTTCATGCCCTTGAAGGCAGCGTCCATGGGCCGGAGACCCTCTTCGATATGCCGGTGTATGTTCTCCAGAACCACAATGGCATCATCGACCACAAGTCCGATGGCGAGAACCATCGCGAGCAGTGACAACAGGTTGATCGAGAAGCCGAGCGCATAAAGGAAAAAGCACACGCCGATCAACGAGATTGGGATCGTGACAATCGGAATCAGCACCGAGCGGAACGACCCGAGGAAGACGATGATGACCAGAATGACGATGGCCACGGCTTCGCCGATGGTGGTGAAGACTTCCTTGATCGAAGAGCTGATCTGCTCGGTCGCGTCATAGACGAGAACAAGCGACATGCCTTCCGGCAGCGACGCCTGGATCGACGGCAGTTCCTTGCGGACGGCAGCGGCCATGTCGATGGGGTTCGCCGCCGGTGTCGGGAAGACGCCGAGGAAGGTACCAGCCGAGCCGTTGAACGAAACGATGGTGTCCGTGCTTTTCGCAGCCAGTTCGACCCGCGCAACATCACGCAGACGAACGACGTCGTCACCCGAAGCCTTGATCGGCATGGCACCAAAGGCTTCCGGTGTCTGCAAGGTCGACTTCAATGTGATCGATGACGACACATATTCGTTCTTGGTCGTGCCGGGCGCCGACAGGAAGTTGGAAGCGTTGATTGCCGCCAGAACTTCCGGTGCCGTGATCTGACGTGCCGCAAGCTGGATCGGGTCGAGCCAGACACGCATCGAATAAACCTGACCGCCCAGAATTTCAGCCTTTGCAACACCCTGAATGGTGGACATGCGCGGCTGGATAACGCGTTCCAGATATTCCGTGATCTGTTCGCTCGTCATATTCGGGTTCTGCGCTGCCAGATACATGGTAGCGAAGTTTTGACCCGTTCCCTTGACGATGACGGGATCATCGGATTCGTCCGGCAGGTCGCCGCGAACCTGATTGACCTTGGCGATTACTTCCGTCAGCGCCGCGTCGGGGTTTGCGCCGAGCTTCATCTGCACGGTCACCGTGCTCGACGACGGACGGCTCGAAGACGTCACATAGTCGATGTTTTCAGTCGTAGCGACCGCTTCGGCGATCGGCGCGGTGATGAAACCCTGAATGAGATCGGCACTCGCGCCGGCATAGTTTGTTGTGACCGTGATAACGGTTTCATCGACCTTCGGATATTCGCGCACTGTCAGCTGCGCGATACCCTGAAGGCCCAACAGAATGATCATGAGGGCAACTACCGTGGCAAGCACGGGTCGCCGGATGAAAATATCGGAAAAGCTCATCGGGATCGCCTATTGCTTGTCAGCCGGTTGGCCGGCCGGAATCGGATTGACGGTGTTGTCGATGTTCACCGGTACGCCGGGCGAGAGCCGGTTCTGGCCTGCCGTGATGATGATGTCTCCAGCCTTGAGGCCGCTCGTCACTTCGACAATGCCGGAATAGCGGCGTCCAAGCTTGATGAAGACCTGCTGTGCGACCTGCTTCTCGCCATCTTCCGGCTTGGCATCGGCAACAGGAGCCTTGGCGGTGTTGTCGCCTTCGGCAGCCTTCGCGCCTTCCTGCTTCTGTTCCGGACGGACCGCATAGACATAGTCGCCGTACAGGCTGGAGATGATCGTGGTCTGTGGCAGGGCAATGACATTGTCTTCTTCCGGCAATTCGACGCGAACCTGCACAAACTGACCCGGTGTCAGTTCATGATCCGGATTCTGTACTTCCGCGCGCACCGAAACGAGACGGGTCGTCGGGTCGATTTTCGGATCGATACCGATAATCGTGCCGGTGAAGTTGAGTGCTTCTGCAGTCGAACCGACCTTGACGGTTTGTCCAAGCTTGATGGAGGCAAGCGACTGTTCCGGGACAGTGAAGTCGATGCGCATCACGTCGGTGTTCTGCAGCGTGGCAATGACCGTGCCAGGCGTCAGATACTGGCCGAGATCGACCTTGGAAATGCCGATAACGCCTGAGAACGGAGCCTTGACCGACTTCTGCGCCAGCGTTGCACGCATCTTTTCCACCACCGCACCGGCGGCATTGGCGACCGATGCGGTCGTATCGACATTCGATACAGCACCGACACCGCGCGTGCGCAGCGTATCGGCGCGTTTCAGGTTCTGCTGGGCAAGAACGGCTTCAGCTTCGGCGGCTGCGAGGTCCGCCTTCTGAATGCTGTCTTCGAGCTGAAGTAGCAGGTCGCCTTCCTTGACTTCCTGATTGGCCTTGAAGTTGATCTTCTGCACGAGGCCGTCAAGCTGTACGGTCAGATCGACGCCGTTGAGCGCGTTGGCTGTGCCGATTGCTTCGACACCCGGCTTCCATACGCCCGGCTCCACTGTCACGGTCGAAACCGTCTGGGCGGGCTGCTGCATGTTGGCGAAGAAGTCTTTGATGGCCTGTGATCGGAACAGGTTAAAGCCAACGAGGCCTCCAACGACGATCACGAGGAATATTATTGCCAGAATAAGGCGCTTGATCATTGCGGATGCACTCCAGATGGCTCCCTGATCAATCAGGGTTGGGGGATTGGCCGCGGCGCCTTCTTTCGCAGTCACGCAAAGGTCGCGCGTATTTTACTTGAATGAAAGTGGCGAATAACTGTACCGTCTGGACGGTATTGTCAACATACGAACTGTCAGGAGACACCAGTAAATTGCTAACAAAAAAGAAGGTCTCGTCGCGCGAGCGTATTTTGCGCGCTGCTACTGAGCTTGCCCGTGAGATCGGACCCGCTCACCTGTCTCTCGATGCTGTAGCAGCCCGTGCGGGCCTTTCAAAAGGCGGACTACTTTATTCTTTTCCGACAAAGGCCAAACTGCTCGAAGCAGTGGTCGAAGAATATATGAAAGAGCACGAACACGCCATGGAGGTTCAGGAAACACTCCAGAAAGGCGATAAAAACCGCGTGGCACGGGCTTTTCTCGATGTTTACCGGGTTCAGGCCGATGATGAGCCGCCAGCTTGTGGTGTCCTTGCCGCGCTTGCTGAAGATCCGGGTTTCATGGTGCCGGTTCGCCAATATCACAGGGCATTTCTCGACCGCATGATCAAGGACACGACCGATTCCGATACCGCGCTGATTGTCTACCTGGCCGTCGCGGGTCTCGAATGCTCCAAACTGATGGAATGTGAAATTCTGAACGATGAGGAACAGCGCGCCGTTCTCGTCCGTTTGGAAAACATGCTGACAGAAAACTGACAGCTATAAAGAAAAAGGGCGCCGGGCGCCCTTAATTTTAGCAAGTTTCGAATCAGAGCGCGGGAATATCACCCCTCGCCCATCCTTCCGAGGTTTCGGCGGAAAAATCGCCGAAGCGCCCGTCGGCAATCGATGCGCGGATGCCCTTCATCAGATACTGATAATAGGCCAGGTTATTCCAGGTCAGGAGCATGGCGCCGAGCGCTTCACCGGATTTTACCAGATGATGCAGATAGGCGCGGCTATAGTCGCGCGATGCCGGACAATCCGATTCCGGATCGAGCGGGCGATGATCGTCTGCATGGCGCGCATTGCGCAAGTTCACTTTGCCAAAGCGCGTAAATGCGAGGCCGTGACGGCCTGCGCGCGTCGGCATCACGCAATCGAACATGTCGATCCCGCGCGCCACCGACTTCAGAATATCGTCCGGCGTGCCGACGCCCATCAGGTAGCGGGGCTTTTCCGATGGCAGGATCGGGCAGACCACTTCCAGCATGTCGAGCATGACCTGCTGCGGCTCGCCGACCGCAAGTCCACCGACCGAATAGCCCTTGAGATCCATGGCCTTCAGCGCTTCCGCCGATTTCTCACGCAGACGCGCTACATCGCCGCCCTGCACGATGCCGAACATCGCCTTGCCCGGCTGAATGCCGAAAGCGACCTTGCAGCGCTCGGCCCAGCGCAGCGACAATTCCATTGCGCGCTCGGTGTTCTTTTCCGGTGAAGGCAGCGCCACGCATTCATCGAGCTGCATCTGGATATCGCTATCCAGCAGCCCCTGAATCTCGATGGATCGCTCCGGCGTCATTTCATAAGGCTTGCCGTCGATATGCGAGCGGAATGTCACGCCGTTCTCGTCGAGCTTGCGCAATTGCGCGAGCGACATGACCTGAAACCCACCGGAATCGGTCAGGATCGGGCCTTTCCAGCCGCCGAACTCATGCAGGCCACCCAGCCGCGCCACGCGCTCGGCACCCGGCCGCAGCATCAGGTGATAGGTATTGCCAAGGATGATATCGGCGCCAAGTTCTTTCACCTGGTCCATATACATGGCCTTGACCGTGCCAGCCGTACCGACCGGCATGAAGGCAGGTGTGCGCACCACGCCGCGCGGCATGGAAATCTCGCCCTGACGAGCAGCGCCGTCGGTTGCCAGCACTTTGAATTCGAAATTTTCGCTTGTCTTTAGATTTTCCAGAGTCATGCGGTGTCTTTAGCTTTGTCGGCTCGCTCAAGCAAGCTGCCGTCACCATAGGAATAAAAGCGATAGCCATTGCTGATGGCGTGTTCATAGGCGGCGTGCATCGTCTCAAAGCCACTGAAGGCCGATACCAGCATGAACAGCGTCGAGCGCGGCAGATGGAAGTTGGTCATCAGCAGATCGACTGCACGGAACTTGTAGCCCGGCGTGATGAAGATATCGGTCGCACCGGTCCACGGACGGATGATGCCATCTTCGCCCGCAGCACTTTCGATCAGGCGCAGCGACGTCGTACCGACGCAGATGATCTTGCCGCCCCGCTCGTGCACAGCATTGAGCGCATCGGCGGTCCGCTGCGACACATAACCGATTTCAGAATGCATCTTGTGGTCGGTCGTATCGTCGGCCTTGACCGGCAAGAACGTTCCCGCCCCCACATGCAACGTTACGAAATGTTCTTCAACGCCTTTGGCCTTGATCTTTTCCAGAAGATCCGGCGTGAAATGCAATCCGGCAGTGGGAGCGGCAACAGCGCCCTCCTCGCGGGCATAGACCGTCTGATAGTCCTTGCGGTCGCGCTCGTCTTCGGCGCGCTTCGACGCGATATAGGGTGGCAGTGGAATATGCCCGACCGATGCGATGGCCTCATCCAGCATGGCGCCGGAAAGGTCGAACACGAGAAGCGCTTCGCCCGCATCGCCCTTTTCCGCCACGGTGGCATCAAGTGTACCAAGGAAGCAGCTTGAACCGGAATGGCCGAAACGGATGCGGTCGCCCTCCTTTACGCGCTTGCCCGGACGCAGAAACGCTTTCCAGCGATCCGGACCGGTGCGCATATGCAACGTGGCGCTGACCTGCGAAATATTGCCATCGCGCTCGCGCATGCCTTCAAGCTGCGCGGGTATCACCTTGGTATCATTGAAAACAAGCGCATCGCCGGGTTGCAACAGATCGGGCAGCTCGAACACCTGTCGATCTTCGAATGGCTGGCCGGGACGGACACGCAACAATCTGGCGTGATCACGCGGCTCCGCTGGACGCAGAGCAATGCTCTCTTCCGGCAAATCGAAATCGAAAAGATCAACACGCATTATGAACCTCATGACTACGGCCCCGGTATGAACCGGAGCCGTAATTTCTCAATGAAATCGGTAGGATCAGATGTCGGCAGCGATGCGGGCCGTCACGATCGTGTCAGGATCGGCAACAGGCTCACCGCGCTTGATCTTGTCGACATTGTCCATGCCTTCAATGACCTGGCCCCAGACGCTGTACTGGCGGTCGAGCCACGGAGCGTCGGCAAAGCAGATGAAGAACTGCGAATTGGCCGAATTCGGGTTGGCCGAACGGGCCATCGAAGCAGTGCCACGCTTGTGCGGCGTGTTGGAGAATTCAGCCTTCAGATCTGGCTTGTCCGAACCGCCCATGCCCGCACGCGAGCCATTGAAATGCGCGCCGCCGGTCTTGCCGAACTTCACGTCGCCGGTCTGTGCCATGAATCCGTCGATTACGCGGTGGAACACAACGCCGTCATAAGCGCCTTCGCGAGCCAGTTCCTTGACGCGCGCAACATGATCCGGCGCGAGGTCTGGATAGAGTTCAAGAACGACGTTGCCCTTGGTGGTTTCCAGAACGAGCGTGTTTTCAGGGTCTTTGTAAGCCATTGGGCCTCTCCTTGTATTTACTTCTTATCGTATTTTACTTTTTATCGGCCTGAAGCGTGGCCTTGATGATCTTGTCGGGGTTTTCCACGGCGCCATTATCGGCTTCGCTACCCTTCTTTATCTTGTCGACGATATCCATGCCGCTGACAACCTTGCCGACCACGGTGTACTGGCCGTTGAGGAATGCGCCGTCCGCAAACATGATGAAGAATTGCGAATTGGCTGAGTTCGGGTTCTGGCTGCGGGCCATGCCGACCGTGCCGCGCACGAAGGGTTCTTTTGAGAACTCTGCCGGAATATCGGGATAGTCGGAACCGCCTGTGCCGACGCGCGAAGCATCGAAACCCTTGTCCACGTTACCGAACTTTACATCGCCGGTCTGTGCCATGAAGCCTGGAATGACGCGGTGAAATGCAACGCCATTATAAGCGCCTGCCCCGACCAGCTTTTCAATCTGGGCGACATGCTTCGGCGCTAGGTCGGGGCGAAGCTGGATGGCAACGTCGCCGTCCTTCAGCTTGAGAACGACGGTGTTTTTGGCATTGGCGGCGGAAGCCGTCTGGACCGCTCCTTGCGACAGCGCGAAAAAGGCAACAGCGGCAAGCGCCGAACGGATGAAAGACATGATCGAAAAACTCCCTGCAGTCAGGATTTGAATTTGGTGTTCAAGGCGGCAGCAACAGCCGCAGGAACGAAGGGCTTTATATCGCCGCCCATGGAGGCAATCTGGCGGACCAATGTGGCGGTAATTGTGCGTACTGCCGGGTCTGCCGGCAGGAACACGGTCTGCAATTCCGGCGCCATAGTGCCGTTCATGCCCGCCATCTGCATTTCATAGTCGAGATCGGTGCCATCGCGCAAACCACGCACCATCAATTGTGCGGCATGTTTGCGTGCTGCATCAATGACCAGTCCGTCGAAGGAAATGACCGAAACCCGGCCTGCATCCTTGCCCAATATGGCCTTGGAGCTTTCACCGATGAGCGCCACACGTTCCTCGAAGGTGAAGAGAGGTTTTTTGCCGGGATGAACGCCGATCGCGACAATAACCTCGTCGGCAAGGCGCAAAGCACCTTTGAGGACATCCATATGGCCGTTTGTCACCGGGTCGAAGGAGCCCGCATAAATCGCGATCGTCATTTCTTCCAGCTAGCCTTTTCTGACGGGATTTTCAACAAGAACCACTGCGATAAGAAAACAGAAACCAAGAAACCAGATGAACGCGATATGAACAGCGATTTCACGACAAGTTCACAACCGATTTACCAAGATAGGTGCAAGTTTGGTGCAACCTTTTCGCTTCTGAAGCGTATGTATGTCGAAAGGATAACACGATGATGATCTTTCTTCTGGCATTATCCATGATGGTCGCGATGGCTGCATCGGCAATCATACTGCTTCTCGAAGAGAACGAGTCCAAGCGTCAGCGCGTGCGTCAGGTGACATTTGACATCAACAGCTTGCGCAACATGCGTTCGCGCTAAATATTAGCAGCCGAGTTCACGCAATAGCGTTGGAGCTTGCTGTGAAAGAGTTTCTGTGATCGCCAATTCCTCCAGTCTTGGCATCTGAAAAAGGCCGATGGTTCCCGCCATCGGCCTTTTTCATTGATCTATATAAAAAGCCCGGGTCCGTTGGTTTGTCGCATTATCCGACGCAAAACCGTTTCACACTTTTGGCTCGAAAATGCTCTAACCCGGGCTTCTCTATTATTCTTCGGTGTCCGCGATTGGTGCTTCGCCTTCAGAAGCTGCCTCGCCCTCACTGCCGTTCTCTTCGTCGCTATCCGCTTCGGATATGCGTTCGACCGAGACAACCTTTTCGCCATCCGCCGTGTTGAAGATCGTGACGCCCTTGGTGGAACGTCCGGCAATACGGATACCGTCAACCGGTACGCGAATGAGCTGTCCGCCATCGGAAACAAGCAGAATCTGATCGCTCGCCTCGACCGGGAACAGGGCAACAAGCTTGCCGATTTCGTCGGTCTTCGACGTGTCGGTAGCGCGGATGCCCTTGCCGCCACGGCCTGAAACGCGGAACTCGTAGGACGAGGAACGTTTGCCGTAACCGTATTCGCTGACAGTCAGCACGGTTTCTTCGCGGGCCTTCAGCTCCTGATAGAGCTCTTCGGTCAGTTCCGCATCGGTTCCGACTTCCTCGCCGACAACCACGATGTCGTCTGCGTCGTCCGCACCCTGCGCCCGGCGCTCGGCAATCGAACGCTTGAGATAGGCGGAACGGGTTGATGCATCGGCATCAACGTGATGCAGGATCGCCATGGAGATGACCTTGTCGCCTTCCGCCAGGTTGATGCCGCGCACGCCGATGGAATTACGGCCTGCAAAGACGCGCACATCGGTAACCGGGAAGCGAATGCACTGGCCACCGGCACAGGTCAGAAGCACATCGTCGAATTCCGTACAGGTATCGACGGAGAGGATTTCATCGCCCTCGTCTTCCAACTTCATCGCGATCTTGCCGTTGCGGTTGACCTGAACGAAGTCGGACAACTTGTTACGGCGAACCGTACCGCGCGTGGTCGAGAACATGACGTCGAGATTTGCCCAGGATTCTTCATCCTCCGGCAACGGCATGATTGTGGTGATGCGCTCGCCCTGCTGCAACGGCAGCATGTTGATGAGCGCCTTGCCACGGGACTGCGGCGTGCCGACGGGCAGACGCCAGACCTTCTCCTTGTAGACAATGCCACGCGAGGAGAAGAACAGAACCGGCGTATGCGTATTGGCGACGAACAGGCGGGTGACGAAATCCTCGTCCTTCGTGGCCATGCCGGAGCGGCCCTTGCCGCCACGGCGCTGCGCACGATAGGTCGTCAGCGGAACGCGCTTGATATAGCCTGCATGACTGACGGTGACGACCATATCCTCACGGGCGATCAGGTCTTCGTCATCCATTTCGGCGCCACCGAAACCGATTTCGGTGCGGCGTGGCGTGGCGAACTCGTCACGAACCGCAATCATCTCATCCTTGACGATCGTCATCACGCGTAGGCGCGACGAGAGAATGTCGAGATAATCGCGGATTTCCTCACCGATCTTGTTCAGTTCGTCCGCCACTTCGTCGCGACCGAGCGCGGTCAGGCGCTGCAGACGCAGATCGAGAATGGCACGAGCCTGTTCTTCGGAGAGGTTATAGGTGTCGTCTTCATTGATACGATGGCGCGGATCGTCGATGAGACGGATCAGCGGAGCCACATCGGCTGCAGGCCAACGACGTTCCATCAACTGCTCGCGGGCCGTCGTTGGATCGGGCGCACGACGGATGAGTGCAATCACCTCATCGATATTGGCGACCGCAATTGCAAGGCCGACCAACACATGCGCGCGGTCGCGCGCCTTGTTGAGCAAGAACTTTGTGCGGCGCGTCACGACTTCCTCGCGGAAGGCAACAAAAGCGCGCAGCATGTCGAGCAGATTGAGCTGTTCCGGCTTGCCGCCGTTCAGCGCCACCATGTTGCAACCGAACGAGGTCTGCAGCGGCGTGTAACGATAGAGCTGGTTCAGAACGACATCGGCAACGGCGTCGCGCTTGAGTTCGACCACAACGCGATAGCCTTCGCGGTCGGATTCGTCACGCAGATCGGAAATGCCTTCGATGCGCTTGTCGCGCACCAGTTCGGCCATTTTCTCGATCATCGAAGCCTTGTTCACCTGATACGGGATCTCGGTGATGATAATGGCTTCGCGGTCACCGCGCATCGGCTCAATGGTGGCGCGTCCGCGCATGATCACCGAACCGCGCCCGGTCGTGTAGGCGGAATTGATGCCTGCGCGTCCGAGGATGATGCCACCGGTCGGGAAATCCGGACCAGGGATGATCTCAATCATTTCTTCCAGCTGAATAGCCGGATTCTCAATGAGCGCTACGCAGCCGTCAATGACTTCACCGAGATTGTGTGGCGGAATGTTGGTCGCCATGCCGACAGCGATACCGCCCGAACCGTTGACGAGCAGGTTCGGGAAGCGTGCAGGCATAACCACAGGTTCCTGCTCGCGGCCGTCATAATTGTCCTGGAAGTCGACCGTGTCCTTGTCGATGTCCGACAGGATGGATTCGGTAAGCTTTTCCAGACGGCATTCGGTGTAACGCATCGCTGCCGGCGGATCGCCGTCGATGGAGCCGAAATTGCCCTGCCCGTCGACAAGCGGATCGCGCATGGAGAAATCCTGCGCCATACGCACGAGAGCGTCATAAATAGAAGCGTCGCCATGCGGGTGATACTTACCCATGACCTCACCGACCACACCCGCCGACTTACGGTACGGGCGGTTATAGGCGAGGTTCATCTCGTTCATGGCGTGGAGAATGCGGCGATGTACGGGCTTCAGGCCGTCGCGCACATCGGGCAGCGCACGGCTCACGATAACGCTCATCGCGTAATCGAGATAGGAGCGCTGCATCTCCTCGATAATGGAAATCGGTTCGATACCGCTAGGGCCGCCGTTTGGGCCACCATTCATATCGTCGGAACCGGGTGGAGGCGTTTGATCTGACACTATTCAGATTTCTTTCTCAACAGAATCGATAAAGTCACTTTATAACGGAAACCAGCAAAAAACGCCAATTTCACGACCGTTTCGGCGGGCTATTTCCGTCTGTCAATTCAATGACTTAAAAGATATTCACATAAAGATTGAGCAACGATGTTGCCCGTACTGGCGCTTTGCGTCGACCATGTGCCACTGATCGTCTACAATCCATGTATCCGATTGAGCATAACATGCCAACAAGAAGGGCGCGTGCAGTATGGGGTTCTACGATACGGTTTTCAGCGCGTTCGTCACCCTGCTTGTTACAATCGATCCGCCCGGACTGGCGCCATTGTTTCTGGCACTGACGCCGGGCATGGAGCGGCACCACCGCGGACAGGTGGCGCTTCGCGCCTCCATCATCGGTTTTATCGTGATGGCGCTCTTTGCCATTGCAGGCGCACAGATACTCGGCATGTTCGGCATTACTATCGGCGCGTTCCGCGTCGCCGGTGGCCTGCTGCTGTTCTGGATCGCATTTGAGATGATTTTCGAGAAGCGGACGGAGCGCAAGGAAAAGAGCGCCGAGGTGGCCATCACCAAGGACCATATCCGCAATATAGCCGCCTTCCCGCTCGCCATTCCGCTGATTGCCGGTCCGGGCGCAATTTCGGCTATCGTTCTGACCTCGGACTCATTCCATGGCGTCGGGCCGCGTTTGGCCCTTCTTGGCGTAATTTTCGTCTGCCTGCTGATTACCTATCTCGTGCTGTTGCTGGCAGAGCGGGTCGACCGGTTTCTCGGCGAAACCGGCCGTTCCATCCTGACACGCCTTCTCGGCGTTATCCTGGCAGCGCTTGCCGTTCAGTTCGTCGCAGATGGCGTGAAATCACTCATTACTGGTTAGAACGGTTCATCAGAACCGCTCTAACTTTTATCACGCATTTCCGAACGCAAAACCGTTTCACACTTTTGCTGGAAATGCTTTTAAGCCGATTTCTGTGCCTTCTTGCCAATCATGGCGTGACGAAGCTTGGACGAGAACCAGTCGATCACGGCAACAGCGATCAGGATCATGATGATCAGGAAGGAAACGTCCTGAAGGTTCAGAACCTTGATCTGTTCCGCCAGATGCGCGCCGATACCGCCTGCCCCGACAATACCAATGATCGTCGCCGAACGGGTATTTGACTCGAAGAAATAAAGCACCTGACTGCCGATCAGAGGCAGAACCTGTGGCAGCACGCCGAAGCGATAGCCGTGCAGCTTGCCGCCACCTGATGAGACCACGCCTTCGACCGGCTTCTTGTCAGCACCTTCAATGGCTTCCGAGAACAGCTTGCCGAATGCGCCGAAATCCGAGCAGGCGATGGCGAGAATACCGGCGAAAGGTCCAAGCCCCACAACCGACACCCAGATCAGTGCCCATATCAGCGTATCGACGCCGCGGATGGTGTCGAGGAAGCGGCGAATGCCAAAATGCAGGAATACATTCGGAATGATGTTCTTCGCAGCCAGAAAGCCGAATGGGAAGGCAAGGATCGCCGCCAGCAATGTGCCGAGATAGGCAATCGCCAGCGTTTCCATCATAGACCACAGATAAAGACTGAAACGACCGCCGGACGATGGCGGCATCATCATCAAGGCGAAATCACCGAGGCGACCGAGGCCGTTTAGAATGCGCAGCAGTGAAAAATCGAGCCAATAGAAAGCGAACCAGACTGAAGCGATAAGCGCTACGGTTAAAATCGCCAGATTACGCCATGTGCGCCCATTGCCGAACAGATCGGCATATTCGGTCCTCAATTCCTTTTCGTGCGCATGTGCTTCGCGGGAGAGACTTTGTGCAATGTCGGTCATAATTCTCTCCTCAACCAATACGGCCAAGCAGTGCGTGACGCACGCGCTGGGTGACAAGATCGATCACGACGATCGTCACGATGATCAGCAGCAGAATGGCGCTGACATCGCTGTAATAGAACTGGCGGATCGAGGTGAGCAGTTCCTGCCCGATACCGCCTGCCCCCACAAAACCCATGACGGAAGCACCGCGCACGTTGACTTCAAAACGCAGCAGGCCATAGGAAGCAAAATTTGCGGCCACTTGTGGCAGCACGGCAAAGCGGATGACCTGCAGGCCGGAGCCGCCCGATGCGCGAATACCTTCGACCGGGCGCATATCGATATTCTCGACGACTTCGGAGAACAGCTTGCCCAGTGCCCCTGTTGTATGAAGCATCAGTGCCAGCACACCGGCCATCGGCCCAAGACCGAAGGCGATAACGAACAGCAGCGCGAAGACGATTTCAGGAACCGTACGCAACAGCTCCAGCCCGCGACGAACGATGAAGCGAACCGTCGAATTCGGAGCCATGTTGGATGATGCTGCGAAGGAAGCCGCAAAAGCGACCACAGCACCGATCAACGTCGCCAGATAGGCGATCAACAGCGTCTCAAACAGCATCTTGAGCCAGCCGCCGAGGTTCCAGTACCAGGCAGCGAGGTCGCCCCAGAAATTGGCGATGGTCAGATCCGGCAGAATGCGACCGAGGTAGCTTGTAAAACGAAAGAGATTTTCGACCAGTGTGCCCGGCCGAACATCGGCAACGACGGAGGCAGCAATGGCGACAACGACAAGCGCGAGGAGCAGCGCGATACCGTAGAGACGCCGTTTGCCGACTTCTCTTCGATAATCGGCAAGCAGAGTTTTTGCACCGTTGCCGTCGAGTGAGGATACCGTCATGCGAGATTCCTTTAATCAAGCATGATCTTGTCCGAAAACCGGTTCCCACTTTTCGGGATCATGCTCTAAAAAAATGCCCGAAGCTTTTGCGGCTTCGGGCACTTCAATTGTTCTACGGATTAGGACTTGCGAGCCTTGTCGTTGAACTTGAGCATCTCGATGATTGGTTCGAAATCCTTAGCTTCGGTCGCTACGAATTCCTGATCCTTGCCGTCGGAAAGGGCATCAAAACCTGCCTTGTCCTTCTTCGGCATATCGAGGAAAGCCTGCTTGATGTCGGCCTTCAGCTGGTCTGGCAGAGTGTTGAGAACAGCGAACGGACCTTCTGGAAGGAAGTCCGACTTGAAGATGACGCGGAAATCATCCTTCGTCATTGCCTTGCCGTTGGCGTCTTTCAGCACGCCGCGGCTGACCATGCGGGTCAGGTTGGAATCGTTTTCCGAGTTCCAGGAGTTGGCAGCGGCGTCAGCGGTGCCCTGCGCAAGAGCAAGAACTGCATTTTCATGACTGCCAGCAAAGAAGTTCTTACCGAAGAACGTATCGACGCTATAGCCTTCGCGGTTGAGGAAGAAGCGCGGAGCATTGTTGCCCGACGTGGAGTTCGGATCAACGAGAGCAATGGTCTTGCCCTTCAGGTCATCCATTTTCTGGTAGGGGCTGTCGGCGCGAACATAAACGACAGAGTAGTAGCCGTTGACGCCGGTGTCATGACGCTGGTTGACGAGCGGAGTGGTTTCAACGCCGGTCATGACGGCGCGGGCATAAGAAGCCGGGCCATAGAATGCGATCTGGATGTTACCGGCGCGCTGGCCTTCGATGACGGCGGCGTAGTCGTTGGCGACGCGCAGCGTGACCTTGGTGCCAAGTTCCTTGCCGAGATATGCAGCCAGAGGTGCATAACGGTCGGAAGTGGTCGAGGCGTTTTCAGCCGGGATAACGCCCAGAACGATTTCCGGATAATCCTTGCTCCAGTCAGCAGCCTGAGCGGTGGAGGCCATCATTGGCATGGTCAGCGTTGCGGTAAGCGCAGCCGCCGCCAGAAAGTTTCTACGGTTAAGCATAGGTATCTCCTGTTAATCCTGAGTTTGGAGCGTGTTTTTTCCGGAGCTTTATGCGCTCAGGCGGAAAGCTGGCGCAGAACGGCTTCAGCCGACTGCGGAACTGGCATTGGCATTGTTTCAGCCTGTTCATCGGCGTCGATGACGTCAGCGGCTTCCATGCCGTAAAGGTCACGTGATGCCATATCTGTCAGCATCGACGGTGTGCCACGGAATACGATCTTGCCAGCAGACATGCCGACGAGGCGGTCGCAATAGCTGCGCGCAATATCGAGCGAGTGCAGATTGCAGAGGACCGTAATGCCATATTCGCGATTGATGCGGCGCAGGGCGTCCATGACGCTGCGGGTATTGCGCGGATCGAGCGACGCAATAGGCTCATCGGCAAGAATAATGCGTGGCTGCTGCACGAGCGCGCGGGCAATCGCCACGCGCTGCTGCTGGCCACCCGAAAGTTCATCGGCGCGGTGCGCCGCAAGATGCGCAATATCGAACTGCTGCAGAGCGGAAAGCGCGATCAGGCGTTCTTCGTCGCTCCAGATACGCAGGAGCGACTTGGGCGTCGAAACATAATTGAGACGCCCCATCAGAACATTGGTCAGAACATCCAGACGATCAACCAGATTGAAATGCTGGAAAATCATCGCACATTGCGCGCGCCAGTCACGCAATCCCGAGCCTTTAAGGCCCGTAACATCACGACCATCCCAGTGAATTGTTCCCTCGGACGGCTCGACAAGGCGATTGATCATACGCAGAAGCGTCGACTTTCCCGCGCCCGAGCGCCCGATAATTCCCACAAACGTGCCCGGCTCGATTTCGAGGTCCACGCCCGAAACCGCCACCTTGTCATTATAGCGGCGCGTTATGTTGTTCAGTTGAAGCATGAATTCGTCTCCATTCATGCTCACTTTGAATTGCTTCCATGACACTGCAATGAAAGCATAATGACGTTTGTGTAAATTTACACGCCGCTATAAAGATTTCACCTAAGCAATTGTTTTAACAGTTATTTCCTTCAAATGATGAAGGAAGGTCTCTGTGGATGCATTGACATCACCTGAATTGTCTATTGTGACAACATCTCCGGCATCGTCATCGAAGCTCACTTCACGCGCAAGTCGCGCGGTGATTTCTTCCCGGCTTTCACGACCACGCGACGCAAGCCGTTCTGCCAGAACGTCCGGTCGGGCTGTTATCACGACCACAGAACGTGATTTGTAGAGCCTGCGAATATCGCCAAGCACTCGCCGTGAAACGTTGGCGATCACCACCGTACCGTCGGCGATTTCATCCTCCAGTGATTTTGGCAATCCATAGCTCAGGCCATGCGCCTGCCAGTGCAGAGCGAAGGCTCCCTCGCCTGCAGCTGTTGCAAAAGATGCTTCATCCAGACTGTCATGATCTTCCGTGCCCGGCATTTGCGGGCGGGTGATGATGCGGCGCACAAAATGAAAACGCGTGTCGCCCGCAAGAGCCACACGCGCTGCATCCATGATCGTATCCTTGCCGGCCCCGCTGGGGCCGACGACGGCGACGAAACAGCCTTTCGGCATATCGGATTGCATCTGCATCAAAGCACCCGTTCGCCTTCGCGCCAGACCGTACGGACAACCGGGATTGCACCTTTCGGGCGCACGCGAACGAGATCGGCGCGCTTGCCGATGGCGATTTCGCCGCGATCATCCATGGCCATGGCGTCGGCAGGATTCTTGGTCACGAGGCGGACAGCCTGTGGCAGCGCAATCGGACGTTCACCCGAAGCAAGGCCGAAAGCCGACTGAATGAGGCTGAACGGAATATAGTCCGAAGACAGGATGTCGAGGCTGCCATTGTCCACGAGATCACGCGCGGCGATATTGCCGGAATGCGAGCCACCGCGAACGATGTTCGGCGCGCCCATCAGGATCGAGAGGCCCGCACCTTTCGAAGCATTGGCCGCTTCCATCGTGGTCGGAAACTCGGCAATCCGCACGCCATGGTCGAGCGATTCATCGACATGCGCACTGGTCGCATCGTCATGGCTGGCCAGAACGATGCCACGTGTCGCAGCCATTTCGGCAATGGCGCGGCGATGATTGGCCGAATAGGCGTCCGAATCCGCCATACGCTTCTCACAATGCACCCGGAACTCCTCATCCGTGAGCTTCATCTTGCGCATGTAATAAGTGCGATAGGTCTCAAGATCAACGAATTGACGCTGTCCCGGCGCATGATCCATCAGCGAAGCGAGTTTGACGCGGTCATCGCCCGCAAAAAGCTCGAACGTTTCGAGACAATCTGCCGAAGATACTTCGCAGCGCAGATGCAAAAAGTGGTCTGCACGCAGGCGATTTTCGCGAACACCGCTTTCAATGGCATCCGCAAGCATCCGCATATCCTTACCAACGAAGTCGCGGTCATAGTCGGAGCCGACACGCATCGCATCGAAAACCGTCGTGATGCCCGATGCTGC
The DNA here is from genome assembly GCF_002252535.1 of Brucella lupini. Taxonomy (NCBI): domain Bacteria; kingdom Pseudomonadati; phylum Pseudomonadota; class Alphaproteobacteria; order Hyphomicrobiales; family Brucellaceae; genus Brucella; species Brucella lupini. The sequence continues at coordinate 9,419 of NZ_NNRN01000031.1, read as the reverse complement.
TACCTGCGCATCATGGGCCTGAACCGCAGCGTCGACATTCCAGCGCACTTTCGGACGCGGCGCGTAATGGCTTTCCAGCTGGTCGGTGTGCAATTCGATGAGGCCCGGAATGACATAATCGCCATCCATGTCATCGCCGCCATTGGCATAGCCCTGATCGATGGCTGCAATTTTGCCGTCACGGATCAGGATAGAACCGGAAACAATCTCGTCAGCGAGCACGATCTGCGCATTTTTCAGAACGATTTCATTAGCCATTGGATAGCTCTTTCATGACCGCATTTGTGTTGGCGGCCGTTTCATATTTTGAGAGGAAAGCTTCGATATCGAGCGCGCGGAAATCATCGAGCGCTTCACGCAGACGATCATGGCTCCAGTCCCACCAGGCCAGCCGATCCAGACGATTGCCGGTCGCAGCATCGAAACGTTCGCGAATGAGACGCGCAGGCACACCACCCACGATCGTATAGGGTGCCACGTCCTTGCTCACCACTGCTCCGGCCCCAACAATCGCACCATTGCCAACCGTCACACCCGGCAAGATGGTGGAGCCATGGCCGAGCCATGTGTCGTGACCGATTTTCACCGCATTGCCACGACGCCACTCGAAAAACTCCGTCTCATCCTTTTCCTCCGGCCAGTAATCACCGGCACGGTAGGTGAAATGATGCAGCGTCGGGCGCCATGTCGGATGGTTGGTGGCGTTGATACGCACATGGCTGGCGATGTTGGAAAACTTGCCGATTTCCGCACACCAGATTTCGCAATCGACGCCGAGATAGGAATAATCATCAAGCACAGTTTCCGAAACGCGGCTGCGCTCGCCTACCTCTGTGTAGCGACCGATTGTGCAACCGCTGACGATGGCGGTTTCATGCACCAGCGGTTCTACCGATAGCTTGGTCATGCGGCGGCCCTCGGAGAGAAAGCTGTCACGTCGATAATCCGGTCCGCAACCTCCGTACGCACATCTTCATCGTGGAAGATGCCTAGCATGGCGACGCCCTGCTCCTTCTTGGTCTTGATGAGATCAACCACGACCGCACGGTTCTTCGCATCGAGTGAGGCGGTCGGCTCATCAAGCAGCAACACCGGATGATCCGTGATGAAACCGCGCGCGATGTTCACGCGCTGCTGTTCGCCACCCGAGAAAGTCGCAGGCGGCAAGGCCCAAAGCCTTTCTGGCAGATTGAGCTGTGACAGAAGCTCGCGAGCGCGGTTCAGCGCCACTTCGCGATCGACGCCACGCGCAACCAGAGGCTCGGCAACCACATCAATTGCCGCGACGCGCGGCAATGTGCGCAGAAACTGGCTGACATAGCCAATCGTATCGCGCCGCACCGCCAGCACTTCACGTGGATCGGCTGTTGCCAGATCCACCATACGGTCTTCGTGACGAATGAGGATCGAACCTGCATTCACGGCATAATTGCCATAGACCATCTTGAGAATGGAGCTTTTACCGGCACCGGAAGGTCCGCCAAGCACGGCGCATTCACCTGCTTCCAGATTGAAGTCCACGTTACTTACGACTGGCAACTGAATGCCACCCTGCAAGTGCATCGTGAACGTCTTCGCCAGACCCGACACCGCCAGCGGAGAGGATGTTCTAACTTGTGTCATTTCTCACCTCACGCATGAAGTTTCGCTAATTTACGAACAACACGCTGCAAACATCTGTTTTAATTTACTAAACCTGCAGAATAGACGACACGAGCAGTTGCGTATATGGCGCCTGCGGGTCATCCAGCACGCGGTCAGTCAGGCCCTGTTCGACAATATGGCCGTCTTTCATGACCATGATGCGATGGGACAGAAGCCGGGCTACGGCAAGATCGTGAGTAACGATGATCACCGACAGACCAAGATCGCTGACGAGGCCGCGCAACAGGTCGAGAAGACGTGCCTGCACAGACACATCGAGACCGCCGGTCGGTTCATCCATGAAAACAAGTCGCGGAGCCGTCACCAGATTGCGGGCAATCTGCAAGCGCTGACGCATGCCGCCAGAGAAGGCACGCGGCTGATCGTCGATACGGTCGGAAGCGATTTCGACACGTCCCAGCCATTCCGTGGCCGTCGAGCGGATATTGCCATAGTGTCGCTCACCAACAGCCATCAGGCGTTCGCCGACATTGGCGCCAGCCGAAACCGTCATACGCAATCCGTCTGCAGGGTTCTGGTGCACAAAACCCCAGTCGGTCCGCATCAGGAAACGGCGTTCCGCTTCGCCAATCTTGTAGAGATCGCGGAATTCACCGTCACGCATCCGGTATTCGACGGTGCCGGAAGTCGGCTCCAGACGTGTTGCCAGACTGTTCAGGAGCGTCGTCTTGCCCGAACCGGATTCGCCGACGATGGCCAGCACTTCGCCTGGCCACAGATTGAAGGAAATGTCTGCACAGCCACGGCGATTGCCGTAAAACTTCGACAGGCTGTTTACTCTCAGCAGGGGTTCGCTGTTCATTTTACTGTCTCCTTGGCCGCAGCCTCCTTGTTTGCAGCCAGATGACCGAAATGGCCGTTGGCCTGACGGTCTTCGCAAAAATCAGTGTCGGAGCAGACGAACATCGAGCCGCCGCGATCATCGAGCACGACTTCATCCAGATAGACGCCCTTCGCGCCGCACAGCGCACAGGGTTCCTTGAACTTCTGCACTTCGAACGGATGATCCTCGAAATCGAGGCTGACCACCTGCGTATAAGGTGGGACGGCATAGATGCGCTTTTCGCGACCGGCGCCGAACAGCTGCAATGCCGGAGACATATGCATTTTCGGATTGTCGAATTTCGGCGTTGGCGAAGGCGCCATCACATAGCGCCCTTCGATCATCACCGGATAATCGTAGGTCTTGGCGATATGGCCGTGACGCGCAATATCTTCATAAAGCTTCACATGCATGAGGCCATATTCGGCAAGCGCATGCATCTTGCGAGTTTCCGTTTCGCGTGGCTCCAGAAAACGCAGCGGTTCCGGGATCGGCACCTGATAGACAATCACCTGCCCCTCGGTCAGCGGATATTCCGGGATACGGTGGCGGGTCTGGATGATGGTCGCCTCGCCCGTATGGGTGGTGACGGCGACATCGGCAGTCTTCTGGAAGAAGGCGCGGATGGAAACGGCATTGGTCGTGTCATCGGCACCCTGATCGATGACCTTCAGCACATCATCCGGCCCCAGAATGGCAGCCGTCACCTGCACGCCGCCGGTGCCCCATCCATAAGGCATCGGCATTTCACGGCTGGCAAAAGGCACCTGATAGCCCGGTATTGCGATGGCCTTCAGGATGGCGCGGCGGATCATCCGCTTGGTCTGTTCGTCCAGATAGGCGAAGTTATAATTGGCCAGATCGCTCATTCTGCGGCCTCCTTCGTTACGCCTTCAGTCTCATTGTGCGCTTGGTCATATTCCGCACGCATGCGGCGGATGAGGTCGAGTTCTGCCTGGAAATCCACGTAATGCGGCAGTTTCAGATGCTCGACGAAACCCGTCGCCTGCACATTGTCGGAATGCGAGATGACGAATTCCTCGTCCTCGGCAGGTGCCGTCACATCCGCATCGAATTCCCGCACGCGCAGTGCACGGTCGCAGAGCGACATGGACATGGCCTTGCGTTCGCTCTGGCCGAACACCAGACCGTAACCGCGCGTGAATTGCGGCGGCTGCTTGGCCGAGCCCTTGAACTGATTGACCATCTGGCATTCGGTCAGCTGCACGCGACCGAGCGAGACGGCAAAACCAAGTTCGGGCACGTCGAACTCGACATCCACTTCGCCAATGCGGATTTCGCCGACGAAAGGATGATTATTGCCATAGCCGCGCTGGGTGGAATAGCCGAGCGCCAGCAGGAAGCCTTCATCACCGCGTGCCAATGCCTGAAGGCGCAGATCGCGCTCCATCGGGAATGTCCACGGTTCGCGGGTCAGGTCGCCCGGTTCGTGACCTTCCGGCAGGGAACCATCATCCTCAATCATGCCGACCGCGCCAAGAATATCGGTTACACGCGGCGTTTCTTCCTTCACGGCTTCCCGCATTTCGGGTTCCGGAACGGCAACATCACCGGCCAGATCTGGGTCGAGCAGACGATGCGTGTAGTCAAAGGTCGGTCCGAGCAACTGACCACCCGGCAAATCCTTGTAGGTCGCAGAAATGCGGCGTTCGATAAGCATTTCAGCGGTTTCCATCGGCCGTGAATAGCCAAAACGCGGCAAGGTGGTGCGGTAGGCGCGCACCAGAAAGATTGCCTCGATCAGATCGCCGCGCGACTGGCGCACAGCAAGTGCCGCCAGTTCGCGGTCATAGAGCGAACCTTCGGCCATGACGCGATCAACCGCCAGCGCCAGCTGTTCGGCAATCTGGTCGAGACGCAGAGCCGGAACCGAACGATCGCCGCGACGACGATCATCGAGAAGACGGTGTGCATTATGGATGGCCGTTTCGCCACCCTTTACGGCAACATACATTTTCAGCCCTCCAGAGCGGAAACGCGGGTTGTGCGGGGAAGCGCTGCAACAGCACCGTCGCTGACCAGAACAAGATCAACGCCGAGCGGGTATTGTGCGCCGTTCTCACACCATTGCTGGATGAAATCCTGCGGCAGGCCATCAACCTGAAGTGCACGTTCGCCATCGATACCGGGGCCTTTCAGCACAAAGCCCTGTCCGCTTGTCAGCGACGCAACAGCGAGAACAACGGTTGTCGAACGGTCGGGAAATTCGGCATCACCCTGCGAAAACCCTGCCAGAGACGGCAGCAGCGAAACATTGCTGGCCAGAGCGAATTGTGCGGCATCCGCACTTTCGACACGCGGCGCGCCCGTGTGGAAAGTAAGCCAGGCGGTTGCGCTTTCATCAGCTGCTATCGCTGCATCGCACCAGACAGTCGCATCGTGATCGAGCAGGGTTGCTGCAATAACGCCCAGTTCAGGCGTCAGCGGCTGCGGTGGTGTGGCTGTGCGAGCCAGAAGATAGATGCGACCGGGATTAGCCATGGCGTGCATGACGGCATGAAAAGCCGACTGCGCATCCGTCACCGGATCGTCAAAGCCACCTTCAAACGCAGAGGAAGCGCTGTTTTCGAGAGAAAAAGGAAGCATCAATTGTCTCCCCGGACCATTGTGAAGAAATCGACCTTGGTAGCGGCGGCTTCGCCGCGCAGCTTGACGTCGGCATCGTCCAGCCGCTTGCGCAAGACATTCAGCACTTGTGCCTCCACGGCATCGCGATGGCCTTCATTGAGCCACAATGCATCAAAGACAGCGGCAAGCCGCGCCTTTTCCTGATCGCGACCGAGCGCATAAGAGTGGCCGACCGATCCGTCGGAGAGCCGCACCGTAGCGCGCGTCACCGTTGCCTCGCCGACATTGAAGGGTGCGCCGCCGCCGCCAATGCGGCCACGCAGCATTACGAGACCGGTTTCCGGTCCGCGCAGAACTTCAAATTCCGGCTTGTTGGACCATGCCTGCCAGAAAGCTTGCAGCTCTTCGCCGCTTGCACGTGCAAGAACTGCCATGCTTGCCTGCCGTGCGGCTTGAACTGAATCTGGCACTGCATCCGGCACCGTTCCGCTTTCAGTGGCGGAACCGGCTCCGCCTCCCTTCGCACTTTGCTCCGTACCGTACATGAGCTTCCCTGCCCTGTTAGTTCCAGAGCGCGCTTTGACCTGATTGCATCAGATCAATGCTCTGGAGTTTGTTTTGAGGCGCATCTTGTCCGAAAACCGTTTCATGTTTTTCGGGATGCGCTCCCGTTGACTTGCTCTCTCAAATTGTCTAGTTATATAGACAACTATACAATACCAGAATGATTACACCCTGCCAATGACAGGACGATGACAGTTGATGACAAAGACCAGACGAATTGAGAGAAACAGCGGCGTGGCGATCTGGAGGCAGATTGCCGACGAGATACGCGGTGAGATCAGGGCTGGCAGGCTTCAGTCCGGTGCGCGTATGCCCGCCGAGATGGAACTTGCCGACAGGTTTGGAGTCAATCGCCATACGGTGCGCAGCGCCATCGCCGCGCTTACGCAGGAAGGCGTACTGCGTGCCGAGCAAGGGCGCGGCACCTTCGTTGCCAATGCAAAGCGCCTCACCTACCAGATCGGACGTCGCACCCGCATTTCGCAATCGCTGGCTTCGCAGGTGCGCGACATGAAGGGCGCGCTGCTCGCTTCCGGCACAGCGCCTGCCTCTCCGGATATAGCCGAGGCGCTAGAGATCGAGCCTGGTTCACCGGTCCTGCGGCTGGAAACCTTGCACAGCGCTGACGGACGCCCTGTGTCGCGCGCAACGCTCTGGATCAGTGCCGAACAATTTCCGGAAATTGCCGAGGATTATGCGGAAAGCGGTTCCATCACCGTGGCTTTCCGAAAAGCAGGTATTGCCGATTACTTCCGTAAATCGACAATCATATCCGCCCGCCATGCGGATTCGGATGATCTGAAACATTTGAAGCTTTCGCCCGGCGCTATTGTACTGACGGCCAAGGCGATCAATGTGAACACCGATGGAGTGCCGATCCAGTATTCGCTGACACGGTTTTCAGCGGATAATATGGAGTTTTCTATCGACACGTATCCCGGTGACCCGCAGATGAACGACATGAACTGAAGCATGCTAGCGCTAAACTGCTCTCGAAGCTGTTATGAACGCGTTCAATCCAGACAGGACATTTCCAATGACCGTGACCATTTTTCATAATCCGAAATGCGGCACCTCGCGCAATACGCTGGCAATGATCCGTGCCAGTGGCGAAGAGCCCGTCATCATCGAATATGTGCAGAATCCACCCACGCGGAAACGTCTGCTCGGTCTGCTGGCGGCAATGAACATGACACCACGCGAACTGCTGCGCGAGAAAGGCACACCCTATGCTGAACTCGGGCTGTCCGATCCGAAATGGACTGACGACGAGCTGATCGATTTCATGTAAGCGCGATTTTCGATGCGCCTAGACGGCCTCTTCAGGCGTAACCCTCACGGGTTCTAGCGGTACCCAGCTTTATTGGGCATTTGCCTTGGAGAAGTTGAACGGCAGCAGGTCGCCAATGTCGGCCGTTTCTTCGCGCTGAGGTAGCTCAGTAAGCACGTGGCGTAGCCAGGTGAGCGGGTCGACACCACAGGCGCGGCAAGTCAGCATCAGACTGTAGATCACAGCACTGGCCTTGGCCCCGTCAGCGGTATCGCTGAACAGCCACGATTTTCTGCCGGTGGCAAAAACTCTGATCTCGCGTTCCAGAATGTTGTTATCGATCGGCATCCTGCCGTCGCTGGTGTAACGCGTCAGGTAACTCCATTGGTTCAGGGTGTAGGACACCGCATCGCCGAGCTTGGTATCCGGCACGATCTTTGGCGCGATATTGTCGAGCCACGCCTTTAGGGCGTTCAGGACAGGCAGGCTGTGCTGCTGGCGGAAACGGCGAATGCAATCGGCCTTTGTCTCCCTCGGATCTGGGGTCTTGTCTCTCGCCTGCCTTTCGATCCGGTAGAGCTGTTCGAAGAACCGGAGAGCTTGCTCCGGCGGGCCGCCACCATTCTTTCTCGCCTTGAGGGCATCAACGAAGCGCCGCCTGGAGTGAGCCATGCATCCGACATGGGTTGCGCCATTCAATGTGCGCCAGGCGGTGTAGCCATCAGTGACGAGTATGCCACGGTAGTCACCAAGGAAGGTCTGCGGGTAAATCTGACCACGGCCGGGCTGGTAGTCGAGAAGCACGATCGGCTCGTCACTGTTCTCGCTGCTGCGGTACGCCCACATGTACGACGTGCTGGTGGCTTCCTTGTCCTTTTCCTTCAGCACCTGAACCGTCGTCTCATCGCCATGGATGAGAGACTGCGATTGCAGCCGCAGCTTCAAAGCATCGTAGATGCGATGTAAATGCTTCTCGCTCGAGCCGATGACCCAATGCGCAAGAGCACCACGGCTAATCGGAACGCCAGCACGCTCGAATGTCTGAGCCACGCGGTAGAGCGGCGTGCCATCTACGTATTTGTGGACGAGAGCAAAGGCGAGCGTCGACGCGGTGGCGATGCTGCCCGGCAGGGGTTGCGTGGGCATGGGCGCGATTACGACGGGCGTGCTAATCCCTGTACGGTCACAGTGCCGGCAGGCGTATTTGAACCGTACGTTCTGCAGGACGTTTGCCTTGATCTCGATATGGAGCTGCTCGCTAACGGCTTCTCCCATGCGATGCATTTGGCTTTTGCAGCACGGGCAAGCCTTCTGATCGTCAGCAAGGTCGTATTCGACACGCTCGCGCGGCAGGTCTGCCGGTAGAGGCCTGCGCCCCCGCTTTTTGCCCGTAGCGCCCCCGGCCGCAGGCAAGCCAGTATCCGGAAGCTCGACGTCATCGTCTTCCTCGCTACCACCTTCGACCGCAGCCTCTTCGGCCTCGTTGAAGAGACGATCAATGTGCTTTTCACTGCGCGGGGCAAAGCGGTGCAGCTTTGCCAGTGCCAGTTCTTCTTCAAGCTTGACGACCCGCTGCGAGAGCGCTTCCTTCTCGGCTTTGAGTGCGGCGATTTCGGCAGCATTGGCTGCCAATTGCGCCATCAGTTCTGCAATGCTCGGTTCGCCGGTGCGCGTCATCAGATTCTTGAATCTGAACCGCCCCTGCGCGTCAATCGCAATTTGTCATCCTCAGCCAGCAATCTGATACTGCCGCACGGGATGGCGGACCATCGCATCGATATCGATGCCATCGAGGATCCAGTGGAGTTGCTCTGTCGTCAGCGTCACCACCGCAGTTTCCCGGCGGGGCCACCTGAACCGATCTTCTGTTAGCTTCTTCAGGACCATAACAAACCCGGACCGATCAAAGAACAAGAGCTTCACCCGGTCACGCCTGCGATTGCAGAAGGCAAACACCGATGGAGCAAACGGGTCCAGCTCCATCACCTCTTGCACCAGGACCGCGAGGCTGTTGATGCCCGCGCGGAAGTCGATGGGTTCCCGATGGAGGTAGACCTTCAGATCAGCGCCCAGTCTGAACATGGCTCAACGCTCCTATGATTGCCGCCAGACCATCGACATCGCTGCATTCCAGCGTCAGGCTGATACCGTTCGGCAGCACCGCGCTCAGCTTGGATGCATGACATCGCTTGCCGACCGGCTCCACATTCGTCGGTGGACCGCTGGCAGAAGACGACTGCATATCCGTAGCTATCTGAACCGGAACGAACGTAGATACCGCAGGTAAAGCACTATCTTCTTTGGCTCTCTTTACCCACTTGCAAACGAGATTGGCGTTGACGCCGTGCTCCAGAGCTAGACGCGAAACCGAAACGCCGGGCTCTAAACACGCTGCGACAAGCCGATCTCGGGAGGCAGGGTCATATCGACGGCGGCCGTCGCGGCCAACAAGCCGCACCTGCAGTTTAAAGCATGTCGCTGTTAACCGGATTCGGGATTCCCGTTTGG
>NZ_NNRN01000003.1:0-3305 GCF_002252535.1 Brucella lupini | reverse complement strand
AATCCTTTCAAATAACTAGTCTATTTATGAGTGTACGACCTAAGAAAATCAAGAACCGATGTCTCGATCCGAGCCAAGAGAAAACGGGCCGGATGCTCCAATGACTTCGCTCGATCCATCATCGGCCAAATGCGATAGCCCTGGGCCTTCCCTCACGGCACGGAATCGAGGTTAACGGTCAATTTTGCTGGAGGATTTCGAGCAAGTAATTTGGATCCCAGCTGGCGGTTTTGCGCTTTGTCTTGACGCTCCCCTTTGCTTTGTTGGCGCGCACGAGGCCGAGCGCGAAGCGGCGCACTACGGCCATGTTCTTGGCACCGTGTTCAGCGCGATAACGGGACAGGTCGTCCTTGAAGGCGACGTCGAGCAACCAGTGCATGCTCTCGACGCACCAATGTCCGCGCACGCCAGCGGCGAGGCGCTCGATATCGAGCACAGCGGAGCAGATGAAATAGCGTGTCTGAGAACTGCTGCTTCGGTCGGCATATTCGAGGCGGGGGTGAACCTTGAGGATGGTCTTGATGTTGCGAAAGCGCGGCTGCCCAGGATAGCTGCGCTGCGAGGAGATCCAGGAGACATTGTCGGAAGCTGTATAGGTGCGGGTCTCAATGCGCCCATGAGCCTTTTCGAGCGTGGTTCTGGTGACCAGCTCGACGGTCGGCGCATCGCTGAAATAGGCAGCGACGTCGGCCTCCAGGGTCGGGTGATTGCCCTTGAGGGCCAGCAGATAGTCGGCGCCATGGCCGACGATCTTGTCGGCGATCTCGACCTGACAGCCCATGGCGTCGATGGTGACGAGCGCCCCTTCCAGTTGCCTGGCCTCGGCAAGCTGATCGAGCAGATCTGGGATGGCGGTGATCTCGTTGGTCTTTTCGGGGACCGAGAGCTGCGCCAGGGTCAGGCGCGCTTTGGTGGCGTAGGCCGAGAGTGTATGGAGTGCCTTCAGCCCCTTGCGTTTGTCGAGGGTGCGTCGCGCCGTCTTGCCGTCGATGGCGATGAGGTCGTGGCGATCGGGCCACAGTGCCACAATCCAGCTTTCGAAACAGCGCCCGAACAGGATCGGATCGATGCGGTTGACCAGGATACGCAGCCAACGCTCGCAGGGAATGCCGAAATGGAACTCCGAGAAGCGGCGCAGAAAGGTCAGATGATGTTGGCCCCAGGCGACGATATCGTCGAAATCGTCGCACGAGCAGATGGTGGCGCAGGTCACCAGCAGCAGCATTTCGTTGAGCGGATACATGATCCGTTGCGGTTCGCGATCGTCCGAAAGATCGGAAAAATGCTCCAGCAACAGCGCCAGCCGCGCACGAGGGGCGTCCTCGCCAACAAACCGAACAACCAAGTCATCCATCGCAGTGCTCCCAACCGAATCAGAGCACCTAAGGAATCACACCGTCACGTCAATGCAAATACAGCCCGAAATCTCATTAACCTGAGTTCCCTGCCGTGGGCCTTCCCTTACCGGGGCTTTTCCGTTTTATAGAATCATGTCACTGTCAAAAAGTGCGCTGCTTATCAGTTGCCCTCCAACCCAAGCGCAGTGCACTGCCCAGGCAGATACCCGCATTTGCCGGGGCACCTCAGCCTATTGAGTGATGTGGGGCCTGCGCGCTGCGATGCCGAAACGCTCACGCTTCGCCGTCGCTCAGTTCGACACATTGCGGCTGCGCCTGATCAAGATCGCAGCGCGACTGATCGAAATGAAGACCCAGATCCGTCTCCATCTGCCGACCTCTTGCCCAGGCCAGAATATCCTGCGCCTCGTGCTCGAACGCATTTCAAAGCTGGCAACTTAAAAAAAGGGCATAAACGCCCCGAAACCTCAACCCGTTCGTCGCAACTTCCAAACCCAGATAACACAACGACCGTTTAAAACCGGCGAATGTCCCCCTGTGAAAAACGCTTACTTCGGCACACGGTAATTTGCACGATGCGCGCCATATCCAATCCGCTATGAATTAACCAGGTTAGTAAACCACAGAGAATCATAAATTCCTGAAATCGCTCAACTTAATTTTCGAGTCGGCTCTCAATATGCGAGACAACTGAGACAACCCTTCCACAATCTGTGAAAGACAGTTACATCTATGCATCAAAAGCAACCCGCGCAGTTCGTAATATCCGCGCGGGGGAGGGGGAGATATCCTATCATTCATCGGCATGACGATTCCACATGTCCGATCATCTTTAGAAAGCTGCCCGTCTACCTATAGTTGTGACAGTGCTTTATCGACGCGCTCGCGGGCTGGTTTTGGAAGTTTGGCGTCCTTGATGGATTGGAGGTTCGAAGTGTCGTCTCCGACTATAACGAGGGCAACCATACCCATGCTGTAGTGCGGGGTACATCTAATAAGATAGACACCGGGTTTCTCGAATGCGTAGGTTTTCGTCTCGTTCATTTTGCTCTTGAAGGGCTCAGCCCCCTCTGGCATGAGTTTTTTTATAGTCTCTGCGTTGTGCCCCTTGTCCTTTGGGACAAAAGTAATCGTGTCACCGATCGCAATCTTACTCAACATCGGTTCAAATACCATGGGACCATCTGCACCCTTATTAAGCATATCGACCTCATGATCCGCTGCGAAGGCCGAACCACTCATAGTCGTCGCTAGAAGGAAACCAATAATGTATTTACGGTAATTCATTTCATTTCTCCTTTGGCATATTGCGATTGACATATTCATGCATATTTCCCGTTTGTTAACTTTATTGGAACCGAGATGTTCCATTGATCCCTTGGTGCCGCTTTCTGTGTTTGCAGTACAAACTGATCACCTCAAACCGAATTGGATCAATCAAGCAGGAAAGCGAAGGTTTGTACCGTTGCGGGTAACGACATGCGCGGAAACTCCCCGCAGTTTTTGTAGCGTATCCTCTATCTGTTTTGAGTCCATGAGATTGAAGGCCGTGGCAAGAGCATCGGCCATTGCGGCGCTTGCGGCGGTCACCGTCACGCGACCATAAAGTGCTGCTGAAAATCCGGTTTTTGGGTTGAGCAAATGGTTAAACCGTCCGGACTCATCGAACTGAAAGCCCGTGAAGCTGGATGTCGCGAGCGCCTGATTGCGAATCTCAATATACTCTTCGGCAGCAGCTCCGGCTTCCAGATCGGCGATGCCAATGCGCCATGCCGTGCCGTCAGCTCTTGAACCGAGAGCGCGATACTCCCCCATATCGATCAGTGCATGTTCGACCCCTGCCCTTTGCAACAATGCCGTCACGCGATCGGTGACATAGCCCTGCGCAATACCATTTAAAGTCAAAGACATAGATGGCTTGGAGAATGCAATGCGGTTATCATCGAA